>NZ_JBOICG010000238.1:0-6715 GCF_050739995.1 Pseudomonas sp.
CGCCTGGGCGCCACGGGCGCGGCCTTGAAGCAGATCCAGAAACGCCCGGGTAATGTCCGGGCGCTCCTCTTCCAGATGCAAATCTGAAATCAGTAATATCACCCAACGATCTCGGCTTTCTCGACGATCACGTCTTCTACCGGAACGTCCTGGTGACCGGCTTTACCGGTGGTCTGCACGCCTTTGATCTTGTCAACGACGTCGGTGCCTTCGGTGACTTTACCGAATACCGCGTAGCCCCAGCCCTGTACGTTCTTGCCGCTGTGGTTCAGGAAGGCGTTATCGGCCACGTTGATGAAGAACTGTGCGGAAGCCGAATGCGGCTCCATGGTACGGGCCATGGCGACGGTGTACTTGTCGTTGGAAAGGCCGTTGTCCGCTTCGTTCTGGATGCTTGGGCGCTTGTCTTTCTTTTCTTTCATGCCTGGCTCGAAACCACCGCCCTGGATCATGAAGTTACCGATCACACGGTGGAAAACCGTGTTTTCGTAATGACCGGCCTTAACGTATTCGATGAAGTTGGCGACGGTGATCGGCGCTTTCTCGGCGTTCAGCTCGATGACGATGTCACCGTGGTTGGTGGTCAGTTTGACTTGAGTCATGGTCGTTTCTCTTTCAAGGAATTCGTGGGTATGGACGCCGGGGGCGCCGTGACCGGTTTGGCTAAATGACAGCCAAGGCGCGCAGTTTAGCGTGACCTGCAGGAATTTCGAGGTGGTTTTTTACCGCCGGTGCATTAATTGCAGCAGTTTTCGGCCGTACTCTGTCAGCGACTTGACAGCATCAGCTATGATAACGGCTTTGTTTTATCTGGCCCCATCCGGCCACGTACCTGTCTGTTCAAGGATCCTATGAGCAAGCCCACTGTCGACCCTACCTCGAATTCCAAGGCCGGACCTGCCGTCCCGGTCAATTTCCTGCGCCCGATCATCCAGGCGGACCTGGATTCGGGCAAGCACACGCAGATCGTCACCCGCTTCCCGCCAGAGCCCAACGGCTACCTGCACATCGGTCACGCCAAGTCGATCTGTGTGAACTTCGGCCTGGCCCAGGAGTTCGGTGGCGTCACGCACCTGCGTTTCGACGACACCAACCCGGCCAAGGAAGACCAGGAATACATCGACGCCATCGAAAGCGACGTGAAGTGGCTGGGCTTCGAGTGGTCCGGTGAAGTGCGCTATGCCTCGCAATACTTTGACCAGTTGCACGACTGGGCCGTCGAGCTGATCAAGGCCGGCAAGGCCTACGTCGACGACCTGAGCCCGGAACAGGCCAAGGAATACCGTGGCACCCTGACCGAGCCAGGCAAGAACAGCCCGTTCCGCGACCGTTCGGTGGAAGAGAACCTGGACTGGTTCGCCCGCATGCGCGCTGGTGAGTTCCCGGACGGTGCTCGCGTGTTGCGCGCCAAGATCGACATGGCCTCGCCGAACATGAACCTGCGCGACCCGATCATGTACCGCATTCGTCATGCCCATCACCACCAGACCGGTGACAAGTGGTGCATCTACCCGAACTACGACTTCACCCACGGTCAGTCGGATGCCATCGAAGGCATCACGCACTCCATCTGCACCCTGGAGTTCGAAAGCCATCGCCCGCTGTATGAATGGTTCCTGGAGCATCTGCCGGTGCCTGCACAGCCGCGCCAGTACGAATTCAGCCGCCTGAACCTGAACTACACCATCACCAGCAAGCGCAAGCTCAAGCAACTGGTGGATGAGAAGCACGTGCACGGCTGGGACGACCCACGCATGTCCACGCTGTCGGGCTTCCGTCGTCGCGGCTACACGCCTGCGTCTATCCGCAACTTCTGCGACATGGTCGGCACCAACCGTTCCGACGGCGTGGTCGACTTCGGCATGCTCGAATTCAGCATCCGCCAGGACCTGGACGCCAACGCCCCGCGCGCCATGTGCGTGCTGCGTCCGTTGAAGGTTGTGATCACCAACTACCCGGAAGACCAGGTCGACAACCTCGAACTGCCGCGTCATCCGCAGAAAGAAGAACTCGGCGTGCGCAAGCTGCCGTTCGCCCGTGAAATCTACATCGACCGCGATGACTTCATGGAAGAGCCGCCAAAAGGCTACAAGCGCCTGGAGCCGAACGGCGAAGTGCGCCTGCGCGGCAGCTACGTGATCCGTGCCGACGAAGCGATCAAGGACGCCGATGGCAACATCGTCGAACTGCGCTGCTCCTACGACCCGGACACCCTGGGCAAGAACCCGGAAGGCCGCAAGGTCAAGGGCGTGATCCACTGGGTGCCGGCCGCTGCCAGCATTGAGTGTGAAGTGCGCCTGTACGATCGCCTGTTCCGCTCGCCGAACCCTGAAAAGGCCGAAGACAGTGCGAGTTTCCTCGACAACATCAACCCTGACTCCCTGCAAGTTCTCACAGGTTGTCGTGCCGAACCTTCGTTGGGCGACGCACAGCTGGAAGACCGTTTCCAGTTCGAGCGCGAAGGTTACTTCTGCGCGGATATCAAGGACTCGAAACCAGGTGCTCCGGTATTCAACCGTACCGTGACCTTGCGAGATTCGTGGGGCCAGTGATTAAGTCAAGGGATTCATCGTGCTAACGATCTACAACACGCTCAGCAAGACCAAAGAAGTCTTCAAGCCGCTGGACGGCAACAAGGTGCGCATGTACGTGTGCGGCATGACCGTGTACGACTACTGCCACATCGGCCACGGCCGCAGCATGGTTGCCTTCGACCTGGTGACCCGCTGGTTGCGTTTCAGCGGTTATGACTTGACGTACGTGCGCAACATCACCGACATCGACGACAAGATCATCAACCGCGCCAACGAAAACGGCGAGTCGTTCGATGCGCTGACCGAGCGCATGATCGCCGCGATGCACGAGGACGAGGCCCGCCTCAACATCCTCAAGCCGGACATGGAGCCGCGTGCCACGGACCACATCCCTGGCATGCACGCGATGATCCAGACCCTGATCGACAAGGGTTACGCCTACGCCCCAGGCAATGGCGACGTGTACTACCGCGTCGCCAAGTTCATGGGCTATGGCAAGCTGTCGCGCAAGAAAATCGAAGACCTGCGCATCGGCGCGCGTATCGAAGTGGACGAAGCCAAGCAAGATCCACTGGACTTCGTGCTGTGGAAAGCCACCAAGCCGGGCGAGCCGAGCTGGGAATCGCCATGGGGCGCGGGCCGTCCGGGCTGGCACATCGAATGCTCGGTGATGTCCACCTGCTGCCTGGGCGAGACCTTCGACATTCATGGTGGCGGCAGTGACCTCGAGTTCCCGCACCACGAAAACGAAATCGCCCAAAGTGAAGCCGCCACCGGCAAGACCTACGCCAACGCCTGGATGCACTGCGGCATGATCCGCATCAATGGCGAGAAGATGTCCAAGTCCTTGAACAACTTCTTCACCATTCGCGACGTGCTGGAAAAGTACCATCCTGAGGTTGTGCGTTACCTGCTGGTGTCCAGCCACTACCGCAGCGCCATCAACTACTCGGAAGACAACCTCAAGGACGCCAAGGGTGCCCTGGAGCGTTTCTACCACGCGTTGAAAGGCCTGCCAGCCGTGGCGCCTGCCGGTGGCGAAGCCTTCGTGGCCCGCTTCACCGAAGTCATGAACGACGACTTCGGCACCCCGGAAGCGTGTGCGGTGCTGTTCGAGATGGTGCGTGAGATCAACCGCCTGCGTGAGAGCGATCTTGATGCAGCGGCAGGTCTGGCGGCACGCTTGAAAGAACTGGCCAGCGTGCTCGGGGTTCTGCAAATGAAGCCTGAGGACTTCCTGCAAGCCGGTGCCGAGGGGCGTGTGGATGCGGCCGAGGTGGATGCACTGATCCAGGCACGTCTGACTGCACGTACCAACAAGGACTGGGCGGAATCCGACCGTATCCGTGACCAACTGACCGCGATGGGTGTGGTGTTGGAAGACGGGAAGGGTGGGACGACGTGGCGGCTGGCTGACTGACAGCTCATTGCTGCACGCTGAATGAAAAAACGCCCCGACAGGTTCGGGGCTTTTTTTTGACCGCTGTTGATTAAAGGGCTTGGCAAGGCGGCTGCCTTCTTTCGGAGTTTCCTTACAGTTCACCGCTATTGATGACGAGTAGTGTCTTAATCATTACTTGGCAATCAAAAGGAAGCGGCGTGCGATTACTGACCGAATCTGATGAGGTTGATCAGACCTTAAATATTAAGGTTGGAAGGCTGACTGTTGGTCTTGCCAGTACGCAAGAGCAACTACGTGAGGTACAAGCCTTGCGTTATAAAGTGTTCGCCGAGACTTTTAGTGCGCCTGCGCTGGTTAATGCTGAAGGTTTGAATGTCGATGAATTTGATCAATATTGTGATCATCTGATCGTTCGAGATAACACCACATTGAAGGTGGTGGGTACTTATCGCCTGATGAGTCCTGCGGGGGCGCAGCGCATGGGGCGTTACTATTGCGAAAATGAATTCGATCTGAGCCGATTGGAGCATTTGCGCTCGCGTACTATCGAGGCCGGGCATGCATGCGTACATCCGGACTATCGCAGTGGCAGCGTTATCATGCTGCTGTGGTCTGGGTTGGCCCTTTATATGCAGCGTGAGCAGTGTGATTACTTGATGGGGTGTGCGAGCGTCAGCCTATCCGATGGTGGCCACAATGCCGCGGCGCTGTATCACGCATTTACACCCGGGCAGTTTGCTCCCGCCGAGTACCGAGTGACTCCCCATCATCCGTTTCCCCTTGAAGAACACAAGTTTGGACATGTTGCGCATATGCCGCCGTTGTTGAAGGGCTATTTGCGCAGTGGTGCCTGGGTATGTGGCGAACCCGCATGGGATCGGGATTTTCACTCGGCGGATTTTTTCATGCTGTTGCCTTTATCGAAGTTGGACAGTCGTTACGCGCGCCATTATGTGAAGTAAGTTTGACGACAGGTTGTTCAGGCGCGTCAAGTAGGGCTGAAGTTAATGTTTGCCATGGCTAGATGGTCTTAATATTCAATAGTAAAAGTGGGTGATGGGCATGTTTTTGAAAGAGGAAAGAAATACAGCGTTCGAACTGATTCCGCACATGGCGACCTTTCTTGAGTCTGCATCGCTCCTTGAGCTTGAACGAGGCGAGTCTGCGCGTCTGGCCGACGTGTTCCGAACGCTGGGCCAGCCTGGGCTTGCCATTGCAAAGGCGCTGGGTGGAGGCGGTGTCAGCGCGCTGCAGTTGGCGCAGTTGCACACTTGGGTGGGGGCACATTGCCCGTCATTGGCTGTGATGATGACCATGCACCATCACACGGTTGCCGGCATGATGGCGGCCAGCCAATTCTTTCCCGATATTCAGGGTTTGTTAAGTGCCGTCGTGCAGGGCAACTTGTTAGTTGCGTCTGGCTTTGCCGAGGGGCGTGCACACGCGGATATTTTAGCGTCTACGATGGCTGTCGAAAAAACCGTCGGGGGCTATCTTGTGAACGGCAGCAAGAAACCGTGCACGATGACCCATCACTTTGACGTGATCACGTTTGGCGTCAATTACGTTGACCCGCAGGGCCAGACTCATCTTGGCATCGGTGCGGGGTTTGCCGGTGATCCAGGCATCGAACGGAAAAAGTTCTGGTCCGTCCCGCATTTGCAGGCGGCAGACAGTCACCAAGTCATTTTCAACAATCTGATGGTTCCCGAGTCGATGATGCATTTCAGCAAAACCGTGGATGATCAGTTGGATGATGCTCAGCACGGGACGGGTAATCACCTATTCGCTGTCTGGTTTCAGTTGCTGGCTTCGGCGTCCTATCTGGGGATGGCGTCCGCTTTGGCCTCGCGGGCACTGTCATTACGCAAAGGCTCGCAGGATGATCGAGCGATGCTGATCATTGAGCTTCAAGGCGCCACAATGGCGCTGCGTGGCCTGGCAGCGTCAATAGACGAAGGTCGGTTCATGCGCCCTGACCTGGCTCGCGCGCAGGCCACCCGGTTTTCTGTCCAGGAGGCGATCAGCCGCATCAGCACGCGCGCTTTCGAAATGATGGGCGGCATCGCCTTTATGTCCTCTGAAGACGTCGCCTATCTGCTGGTTGCGACGCGAGTGCTGGCATTCCATCCGACTTCCAAGGCTGCCAGTGGTGCTTTCTTGTGTGAGCAATTGGGCTAGGTCATGTCCGTCGCATTTGACGCTGTACCGTAACGTGGCTATAGATGGGGCCACAACGACCCCATGACGAAAGGGCAGCGATCAAAATGGATTGTATTTTCTGCAGCATTGTCCGAAAGACCTCCCCGGCGCACATCCTGTGGGAAGACGAGCAGCACATGGCGTTTCTCTCGATCTTCCCGAACACCCCGGGTTTCAGTGTGGTGATTCCCAAGCAGCATTACGGCAGCTATGCGTTCGCCCAGTCGGATAAGGTGCTGTCGGATCTTATTGTGGCGACCAAGAAGACCGCGCTGCTGATTGATCGGGCGTTTCCCGATGTGGCACGCACGGGGATGATGCTGGAAGGGTATGGGGTGGATCACCTGCATGCGAAGTTGTTTCCCATGCATGGGACGGGGTCGGACAGTGCGTTCAAGCCGCTGAGTTCGAAGGTGGACAAGTTCTTCGAGGCGTATGAAGGCTATATCTCATCCCATGACCATGTGCGGGCGGATGATGACGGGTTGGCGAAGTTGGCAGCGCGAATCCGATCCTTCGCCTAGCACCAAACTCAATGTGGGAGCTGGCTTGCCTGCGATAGCGGTGGATCAGCCAA
>NZ_JBOICG010000239.1:0-2437 GCF_050739995.1 Pseudomonas sp.
GCAGCAAGCCGTCGGCGCCGTTCATCACCTCCACCTTGCAGCAGGCCGCGAGCAATCGCCTGGGCTTTGGTGTGAAGAAAACCATGATGATGGCCCAGCGCTTGTACGAAGCCGGCTACATCACTTACATGCGTACTGACTCCACCAACCTGTCGGTGGACGCGGTGGCGATGGCGCGTACTTATATTGAAGGCGAATTCGGCAAGAAGTACCTGCCGGAGAAGCCAAACGTCTACAGCAGCAAGGAAGGCGCACAAGAGGCTCACGAAGCGATTCGTCCTTCCGACGCCAACACCACGCCTGCCAAGCTGAGCGGCATGGAACGTGACGCTGAGCGCCTCTACGAGCTGATCTGGCGCCAGTTCCTGGCCTGCCAGATGCTGCCGGCGCAATACCTGTCCACCACCGTCAGCGTGGGTGCTGGCGATTTTGAGCTGCGTGCCAAGGGGCGCATCCTCAAATTCGACGGTTACACCCGCGTAATGCCGCAAATCGCCAAGCCTGGCGATGATGACGTGTTGCCGGACATGGCCCAGGGCGACACGCTGAAGCTGATCAAGCTTGACCCGTCCCAGCACTTCACCAAGCCGCCGGCGCGTTATTCGGAAGCCAGCCTGGTGAAAGAGATGGAAAAACGCGGTATTGGTCGTCCTTCGACCTACGCGGCGATCATCTCCACCATCCAGGACCGCGGCTACGTAGCGCTGCACAACCGTCGTTTCTATTCGGAAAAGATGGGCGACATCGTTACCGAACGCCTCTCCGAGAGCTTCTCCAACCTGATGGACTACGGCTTCACCGCTGGCATGGAAGAGCATCTCGATGACGTGGCCCAGGGCGAGCGCGACTGGAAAAACGTACTCGACGAGTTTTACGGTGACTTCAAGAAAAAACTCGAAGTAGCCGAAAGCCCTGAGAGCGGCATGCGTGCCAACCAGCCGGTAATGACGGATATTCCGTGCCAGACCTGTGGTCGTCCGATGCAGATTCGTACGGCATCCACCGGCGTATTCCTCGGCTGCTCGGGCTACAGCCTGCCGCCAAAAGAGCGATGCAAGGCGACGGTCAACCTGGTGCCGGGCGATGAAATTGCCGCCGATGACGAAGGTGAGTCCGAGTCGTTGGTACTGCGTGGCAAGCACCGCTGCCCGATCTGCAGCACGGCGATGGACGCCTACCTGCTGGACGAGAAGCACAAGTTGCACATCTGCGGTAACAACCCGGATTGCAATGGCTACGAGATTGAGGAAGGCACCTACCGCATCAAGGGCTACGAAGGTCCGAGCTTGGAGTGCGACAAGTGCGGCAGCGAGATGCAGCTCAAGACCGGCCGTTTCGGCAAGTTTTTCGGTTGCACCAACCCGACCTGCAAGAACACTCGCAAACTGCTGAAGAGCGGTGATGCGGCGCCGCCGAAGATGGACCCGGTGAAGATGCCTGAGCTCAAGTGCGAGAAGGTCAACGACACCTACATCCTGCGCGATGGTGCTTCGGGTCTGTTCCTGGCGGCCAGCCAGTTCCCGAAAAACCGCGAGACCCGTGCGCCGCTGGTGCTGGAGATCGTGCCGCACAAGGACGAAATCGATCCGAAGTATCACTTCCTGTGTGAAGCGCCGAAGAAAGATCCGGATGGCCGTCCAGCCGTGATCCGCTACAGCCGCAAGACCAAGGAGCAGTACGTGCAGACCGAAGTGGACGGCAAGCCTACTGGCTGGAAAGCGTTCTACGACGGTGGCAAGTGGAAGGTGGAGGACAAGCGCCAGGGCGCTTGATCCGCTAATCAGCGAAAGACAAAGGCCGCCTGTATAGGCGGCCTTTTTTTTGCGCTTGCAGTGCGTTCGGCTGATCCGTGACACTGTTCAGCCAGTATCACGCTTATTCGTTGTGGAGACTGCCGTTATGGCCAACGAACTCTATACCCGTACCAATCAGAAAATTTACTTCGCGGGTTTGTCCCTGGAAGCCCTTGGTCGCGCCGAGGAAGGGAAGGAGATGAATGCCATCGCTCTGGTCCAGGCGGGACGAGAAGCGGCGTTGTTCCACTTGTATGGTGCTTTGCTGGGTTTGTGCCATGAGATCGCTGGGTTCTATCGCTTGCCCCAGGCCGGTTCGCCTCGCGCGGAAATGATCATGGCCCGCGAAGTACTGGAAACCATGGCCATCCCCGAGCTGGCTGAGTTGGTAGAAATGGCCCAGAGTCCGGACAGCTGGGTAGCGCGCTTGTTGAAGGCTCACGCCGACATGTTTCAGCCACCGCGTATTCCCCATGTGCCCAAGGGCGACGTGACCCAACCGTTGATCGTGGCCGTCGCGCTGGAAGAGGACGAACCCAAGCCGCTGAGCCGCGAAGAGTTGGAAAACTGGCGTCAGGAGCTAAAAAAGATGGCACTGCGCTTTCGTGAGGGTTTGAACGAGTGCTGAGAGGTTTGCACTGAAC
>NZ_JBOICG010000240.1:0-9079 GCF_050739995.1 Pseudomonas sp.
TGGGAGCTGGCTTGCCTGCGATGGCGCTGGGTCAGCTTGCACATTTACTGCTGATACTCCGCTATCGCAGGCAAGCCAGCTCCCACAGTTTTAATCGGGTTTCGTCAGTAACATCCTTTCTTCACCCACTTCCTCGGCATACCGTGCCACCACCGTTTGGCACAGCGCCACAATCTCTTCCACCAACTCCACCCCCACGCGCCATGACACCACCACCTGCAAGTTCGGTAGTTTTTGCGCCATGGGCAACATCACCAACTCACCCCGTGCCAGTTCTTCGCTGACCAGTACCGGCGGCAGCGCGCCAATGCCGAAACCATCGCGTAGCAACCGGGTGATTGCCGACACCGAATTCACGCAGTTCATCCGTGGCGCGGCCACGCCGTTGGCTTGCATCAGGCTCAGCACGTCCTGATGCGGGTGGGAGTTTTTCGAGTAAGTGATGATGCGTTCCTGGGCCAGTTCGGCGAGGGAGGCATAGTCGCGGTTGTAGATGGAGTGGCTGGCGACGATCCAGGCCATGGGATGGCTGGCCAGTTCCAGGCTGCGCACGGTTTCCAGGCGCAACAGGTCGGTTTGCAGGATCAGGTCGAGGAAGCCTTTTTGCAGCTGATCGCTGAGGTTAAGCGCGGTATCGGCGATCAACTCGATTTCCACCAGCGGAAAATGATCCATCAGTTCCGCCACCAGTGGGCTCAGCCAGGTATGGATGACCGTGTCCATCACACCGATCCGAATACGCCCGACCTTGCTGCTGGTGGTTTCCAGGGACTGCTTCAGGCCCTGCATGGTCACCATCATCTGCTCGGCGTAATCGAGCACCTTCAAACCTTCCGGGGTCAGGCTCACACCCCGTGAGTCGCGCAGAAACAGCTTCACGCCCAATTCGCTTTCCAGCACGGCGATACGGCTGGAAATCGAGGCCTGGGTGGTGAACAGCTTCTCGGCGGTCAGGCGAAAGCTCTTGAGCTTGGCCACCCAGACGAAGGTTTCGAGGAACTTCAAATTCATGGGATCAACTTTTCTTATGCATGGATCGGTTTTTATTAGTTGGACGCCGCGCGGGGCCAGCGCCAAAAATCGAGTTATTCCACGATAAGCGTCGTTGGGGGCTCAGGACAAGTTGCGAGTTCTGCGTAAAAAATCCCACACTACAAAAAAATAAAGCCTACAGGAGTACCCCACCGTGAGCCGCTTGCTACTGAACTGCGACATCGGCGAAAGCTTCGGTAACTGGACCATGGGTCTGGACGCCGAGGTCATGCCGTTCATTGATTGCGCCAATGTGGCCTGCGGCTTCCATGCCGGCGACCCGAGCATCATGCGCAAGACGGTCAGCCTGGCGCTCAAGCTTGGCGTGCAGGTCGGTGCGCACCCGGCGTATCAGGACCTGCAAGGTTTCGGCCGCCGCTCCATGGCCTACACGCCCCAGGAAGTGCAGGACCTGCTGCATTACCAGATCGGTGCCCTTGACGGTATCTGCCGTGCCCAAGGCGGGCGGGTCAGCTACGTCAAACCCCACGGCGCGATGTACAACGACATGATGGCCAACCCTGCGCAGCTGCGTGCCGTGATCCAGGCCGTGGCGGCTTATGGCGACTTGCCCCTGATGCTGCTGGCCACCCGCGATAACAGCGCGGCCCAGGCCCTGGGTGATGAATATGGCGTGACCTTATGGTTCGAAGCCTTTGCCGATCGCGCCTATGACGCCAATGGCCACTTGGTTTCCAGGCAGTTGCCCGGGGCGGTGCATCACGACTCCGACACCATCTTGCAGCAAGCCTTGACCATTTCCCGTGGCGAAGCCCTCACCGCCAGCGACGGCAGCGCCTTGGTCTTGCGGGCCAACACCCTGTGCGTGCATGGCGACAACGCCAGTTCGGTCGCTGCGGTACAACGCATCCGCGAGGCGTTGAAGTCCGCATGAAGCCCCGCATTGAAGTGGTAGCCATCGACTGCCTGATGGTGCGTCTGTTCGACGTGATTGCCGAAGCCAATATGCCGTGGATGCTCGCTGCCACTGGGCGGCTGCGCGAGGGGTTTGGCGCCGCATTGGTGGATCTGGTGCCGTCCTACACCACCTTGATGGTGCATTACGATCTCACGGCGTTGAGCCCGGCCCAGGCGCGGGAGCTGATCGACGTGGCGCTGGCGGACCTGCAACCCCAAGCCCAGGGCAGCGGCCAGTCCCACGTGCTGCCGGTGTGGTATGACTTGAGTGTCGGCCCTGAATTGACCTTGCTCAGCCAGCGCAGCGGCTTGACGGTCGACGACGTGATCCGTCGCCACAGTGCCCACGACTATCAAGTATTCGCTCTCGGCTTTGCCCCGGGTTTCGCCTTCATGGGGCTGGTGGATGAAAGACTCGCCACACCGCGCCTCGACACGCCGCGCAAACGCATCGCTGCGGGGAGCGTGGGTATCGCCGAACGGCAGACCGCCGCCTATCCGGTGGTGTCGCCAGGCGGTTGGAACCTGATTGGCCGCACCCCGGCCAAACTCTTCGACCGCGAACGCGACGGCTACAGCTTGATGCAACCCGGCGATACGGTACGTTTCGAGCCGGTCGACCATGCGGAGTTTATCAACCTGGGTGGCGATGACACGCCGTTGGAGGCGCAGGCATGAGCCGCTTGTTGATCGAGGCCAGTACGCCGCTGTGCCTGTTGCAGGATGCCGGCCGCTTTGGTGTGCGTCACCTGGGCGTGACCCAGGGCGGGGCGCTGGACTGGGTGTCGATGTCTTGGGCCAACTGGCTGCTGGGCAATGCGCTGGATGCGCCGGTGGTGGAAATCACCCTGGGTGGTTTTACCGTGCAGGCCGAGGATTATTGCCTGTTGGCATTGGCCGGAGCGGATCTGGGCGCGTACATCGATGAACGCGCGATCAGCCCGGGCCGCAGTTTCATCCTGCAAAAGGGCCAACGGCTGCGTTTCACCCAGCCGTTCAGCGGTGCCCGTGCCTATCTCGCGGCACCGGGTGGGTTTGATGCGCCGCAGGTGTTGGGCAGTTGCGCCACGGTGGTCCGCGAGGCGCTGGGTGGTTTGGATGGTTTCGGCAAAGCACTGGTCGAAGATGGGCGCCTGGCTTATTCAGGCACAGGAGGGGCGATGAAGGTGCTAAATGCGCCTGCTCTGCCAGCCCAAGCGGTGCTGGACGTGATTGTCGGTGCCCAGATCGGTCAGTTCAGCGGCCAAAGCCTGTTTGATGCGTTCAACACCGAATGGGCCCTCGACAGTCGCGCCGACCGCATGGGCATGCGGCTGTTGGGCACGCCGCTGCAGTATCAGGGGCCTTCACTGATTTCTGAAGGCATTCCGCTGGGGGCGATCCAGGTGCCGCCGGATGGGCAGCCGATTGTGTTGCTTAATGATCGCCAGACCATTGGTGGCTATCCGCGTCTGGGGGCGTTGACACCGTTGTCGCTGGCGCGGCTGGCACAGTGCCTTCCGGGGGAGAAGGTGCGGTTGGCGCCGATGGTGCAGCAAACAGCCCACCAGCAGCACATCGACTTCTTAAAGCGCCTGACCACAGCCTAAAAATACATGAAGATCAAAATGTGGGAGGGGGCTTGCCCCCGATGGCGGTAGTTCAGCCACTGATGTATTGACTGACACACTGCTATCGGGAGCAAGCCCCCTCCCACATTTGATTCTCCAACATGATTGAGGCCTGTGTTTATTTGGAGAGAAAGCGCATCCCTTCTTCCAGCCCGCGCAACGTCAGCGGATACATCTGATCCTCCACCAACTCCCGCACAATCCCCGTCGACGCCGTATAGCCCCACGTGTCCTTGGGATACGGGTTAATCCAGATCAGTTTCTTGTACTTGGCCATGAAACGCTGCATCCATACGTACCCCGGCTCTTCATTCCAGTGCTCGACGCTGCCGCCGGCCTGGGTGATTTCGTAGGGGGCCATCGACGCATCGCCGATAAAGATCACTTTGTAATCCGCCCCGTACTTGTGCAGCAGGTCTTGTGTGGAAGTGCGCTCCGAGGTGCGGCGCTGGTTGTTCTTCCACACCGACTCGTACACGAAGTTGTGGAAGTAGAAGTACTCCAGGTGCTTGAACTCGGTCTTGCACGCGGAGAACAGCTCTTCGCAGATCTTCACATGGGCGTCCATCGAGCCGCCGATATCGAACAGCAACAGCAGCTTGATGGTGTTGCGCCGCTCCGGGCGCATCTGGATGTTCAGCAAACCGGCATCGCGGGCGGTGTGGTCGATGGTGCCGTCGATGTCCAGCTCTTCCGCCGCCCCTTGGCGTGCGAACTTGCGCAGACGGCGCAGGGCGATCTTGATATTGCGCGTGCCCAGTTCCACCTGATCGTCGAGGTTCTTGTACTCGCGCTGGTCCCACACCTTCACGGCCTTGCCCTGGCGCTTGCCCGCATCGCCGACACGGATGCCTTCCGGGTTGTAGCCGCCGGAGCCAAACGGGCTGGTGCCGCCGGTGCCGATCCATTTGTTGCCGCCGGCGTGGCGCTCCTTCTGTTCTTCCAGGCGCTTCTTGAATTCCTCGATCAGTTTGTCGAGGCCGCCGAGGGACTGGATCTGCGCGCGCTCTTCATCGGTCAGCGAGCGTTCGAACTCCTTGCGCAGCCATTCTTCAGGAATCAGCGCCTGCAAATGGTCGTCGAGCTTTTCCAGGCCGTTGAAGTAGGCGCCGAACGCTCGGTCGAACTTGTCGAAATGCCGTTCATCCTTCACCAGGATGGCTCGGGCCAAGTAGTAAAACTCGTCCATGTCGGCGAAGGTCACGCGCTGTTTCAGGGCGTTGATCAGGTCGAGCAGCTCGCGCACCGACACCGGCACCTTGGCGGCGCGCATCTCGTTGAACAGGTTGAGCAACATCAGCGATTACCGCGACGGCTCATGAACGCCAGACGCTCCAGCAACTGCACGTCTTGCTCGTTCTTGACCAAGGCACCGGCCAGGGGCGGGATCGCCTTGGTCGGGTCACGCTCGCGCAGCACGGCTTCGCCGATGTTGTCGGCCATCAGCAATTTGAGCCAGTCCACCAGCTCGGAGGTGGACGGTTTTTTCTTCAGACCCGGCACTTTGCGCACATCGAAGAACACGTCCAGAGCTTCGCTGACCAGGTCTTTCTTGATGTCGGGGTAGTGCACGTCCACGATCTTTTGCAGGGTGGTGCGGTCGGGGAAGGCGATGTAGTGGAAGAAGCAGCGGCGCAGGAACGCGTCCGGCAGCTCTTTTTCGTTGTTGGAGGTAATGATGATGATCGGGCGTTTCTTGGCCTTGATGGTCTCGTCGATTTCGTAGACGTAGAACTCCATCTTGTCGAGTTCTTGCAGCAGGTCGTTGGGGAACTCGATGTCGGCCTTGTCGATTTCATCGATCAGCAGGATTACCCGCTCTTCGGATTCGAACGCTTCCCAGAGCTTGCCCTTCTTCAGGTAGTTGCGCACGTCGTGCACTTTGTCCACGCCCAACTGTGAGTCGCGCAGGCGGCTGACCGCGTCGTACTCGTACAGCCCCTGATGGGCCTTGGTGGTGGACTTGATGTGCCAGGTGATCAGCTTGGCGCCGAAGGATTCGGCCAGTTGTTCGGCGAGCATGGTCTTGCCGGTGCCCGGTTCGCCCTTGACCAGCAGCGGTCGCTCCAGGGTGATGGCGGCGTTGACGGCCAGTTTCAGGTCATCGGTAGCCACATAGGCCTGGGTGCCTTCGAACTTCATCGGTCATTCCTCGAATTCATCAATGCCCGGACTATACCGCGCAGCCCCGGCGACTGTGAACGCAGGCGGATTATTCAGTCTCTGAATGAGCGGTCACATTCAATCCGTCGAGGGTTTGGGTTGTTCATACCGCGCATTGAAGGCCTGGATGAAACCGTTACGCAAAATCGCCAAAAAGGCGGAGAACGCGCTGACATTTTGCTGGTGCACGCTGCCGCTGAGCTCTACACGGGTGGCAAACTGGTTTTTGTTCTGGTTTTTCAACACGGTTTCGCCGGCGCCGACCACGGCCTCCCAGATCGAGCGGAAGATGTTCTTGTCCTTGTTCTCGACGTCTTGTTTCCAGTCGAACACCTCTACATCGCGCAGCAGCGGCTTGATATAGCCTTTCAACTGGCCTTTTTCGGCTTGGGCCTCGATCACCACATCGCCGGTGCCTGCCTTGAAGTCGAATTTGCCGTAGGCCGAGGCGAACTCGTTCATACGCTTGAGTTGCAGGTCCTTGGCGCGGAAACGGAATTCGAAATCTTCGAAATTGCTCAATGGGTCAAAGGTGGCGGAGGCTTCCAGAGGGGCTTGGCCCTGCAACAAGGCCTTGCCTTCGAAGCTGGCGTCACGCTTGCCCTGAACGTCGACCACATTGGTCAAGTTGTAGAAACTGGCGTTCACCGAACTGGCCTTGATATTCACCGGCGGCTTGGAGGTAAAGTTGTGGAAGGCGATCTTGCCGTCCTGAATGCGTACTTCATTGAGTGTGATCGGCAACAGTTTGCCCAACTGCTCACGCCAGTCGGTGCCCTTACCGGTCTGCGAGGATTGCTGGTTGCCGCCGTCGACAAAATTCAGCTCTGGCTCGGAGAACTGTACCTCGGCCACCACGGCATGGTCGTACCACAGCGAATGCCAGCTCACCGACAGATCGATCACCGGCGCCGTGACGAACGGCACTGGCACCTTGCCATCGACCTTGACGATCTGCAGGCCGTTGATCCGGTACGCGCCGCGCCACAGCACCACATCTACATCAGTGACCTGGCCACGGTAATCGCCCATGTCGGCGAGCTTGTCATTGAGGTAATTGCGCACCAGATAGGGCAGGGCCAGGTCCAGGGCGATCAACAGAACCACCAGTACGGCGACGATCCATAGCAGCCCACTGTAGCGACGTTTCATGAGCAGGTTCTCCAACGGTATAGGCGATGGACCTTCGCGGCGGACGCAGCGTTCCCCTGACTGGACGCCTCGGATGACGAGGCATACCCTTGTTGCTTTCTTCAAATCGCCTTAAGGACCCCGTCATGAGCCGCATCTTTGCAGACAACGCGCACTCCATCGGTAACACGCCCCTGGTGCAGATCAACCGCATCGCACCGCGTGGCGTGACCATCCTGGCCAAGATCGAGGGGCGTAACCCGGGGTATTCGGTGAAGTGCCGTATTGGCGCAAACATGATCTGGGATGCCGAAAGCACCGGTAAGCTCAAGCCGGGCATGACCATTGTCGAGCCGACGTCCGGTAACACCGGCATTGGCCTGGCGTTTGTCGCCGCGGCCCGTGGTTACAAGCTGCTGTTGACCATGCCGTCGTCCATGAGCATCGAGCGACGTAAAGTGCTCAAGGCCCTCGGCGCCGAGCTGGTGCTGACCGAGCCGGCCAAAGGCATGAAGGGCGCTATCGAAAAAGCCGGCGAAATCGTCGCCAGTGATCCCTCCCAATACTTTATGCCGGGCCAGTTCGAAAACCCGGCCAACCCGGCAATCCACGAAAAAACCACCGGTCCGGAAATCTGGAACGACACCGACGGCGCGGTGGATGTGTTGGTGGCGGGCGTGGGGACTGGCGGCACCATCACCGGCGTATCGCGTTACATCAAGAACATTGCCGGTAAACCGATTCTATCGGTGGCGGTTGAGCCGATCATCTCACCGGTGATCACACAAGCGCTGGCCGGTGAAGAGATCAAACCCAGCCCCCATAAAATCCAGGGCATCGGTGCTGGTTTCGTGCCGAAAAACCTCGATTTGTCGATGGTCGACCGGGTGGAGCTGGTGACCGACGATGAGTCCAAGGCCATGGCGCTGCGCCTGATGCAGGAAGAGGGGATTTTGTGCGGTATCTCCTGTGGCGCTGCCATGGCCGTGGCCGTGCGCCTGGCCGAGAAACCGGAAATGCAGGGCAAGACCATCGTGGTGATTCTGCCGGACTCGGGTGAGCGCTACCTCTCGAGCATGTTGTTCAGCGATTTGTTTACCGAGCAAGAGAACCAGGCTTGATTTGAGTCAGCGCCGATAAGCTGGGCCTTCTGCATACTGGCCCAAGTGTTTATCATGGCCGGCTGCTACGTCTGCTGTTGGCCAGGCGCTTATTTTCAGGAGTTGCTGCATGACCTTTTCTTTGGCCGCCAAACTGTCGGTGTTGTCGCTGTTTATCGGCAGCATTCTGTACGTGCACCTGCGCGGCAAGGCGCGTTTGCCGGTGTTGCGTCAGTTCGTCAACCATTCGGCGCTGTTCGCCCCTTATAACGCCTTGATGTACCTGTTTTCGGCGGTGCCGTCCAAGCCCTACCTGGACCGCAGCAAGTTTCCGGAGCTGGATGTGCTCAAGGACAACTGGGAAGTGATCCGCGAAGAGGCCATGCACCTGTTCGACGAGGGTTACATCCGCGCAGCCGAAAAGAACAACGACGCCGGCTTCGGTTCGTTCTTCAAGAAGGGCTGGAAGCGTTTCTACCTCAAGTGGTACGACAAACCGCTGCCATCGGCCGAGGCGTTGTGCCCGAAGACCGTGGCCCTGGTCAGCAGCATTCCCAATGTCAAAGGCGCGATGTTCGCGTTGTTGCCCGGTGGCAGCCATCTCAACCCGCACCGCGATCCGTTCGCCGGTTCCTTGCGTTATCACCTGGGCCTGTCCACACCGAATTCCGACGACTGCCGCATCTTCGTCGATGGCCAGGTCTACGCCTGGCGCGACGGTGAAGACGTGATGTTCGACGAAACCTACGTGCACTGGGTGAAGAACGAAACCGAAAAGACCCGCGTGATCCTGTTCTGCGACATCGAACGCCCCTTGAGCAGCCGCCTGATGACTCGCGTCAACCGCTGGGTCAGCAAGCAACTGGGTCGCGCCACCGCGCCACAGAACCTGGATGACGAGCGTGTGGGCGGGATCAACCAGGCCTATGCCTGGAGCAAGACCTTCAGCGACAAGTTCAGTGGTGTGGTCAAGCAGTGGAAGCGCAAGCATCCGAAAGCGTACCGCATTGCGCGGCCGGTGTTGGCGGTGGTTGTGCTGGTGCTGCTGTGGAAGTGGCTGTTCGGCTGATTTGAAATACTAAACGCGGTCAAAATGTGGGAGGGGGCTTGCTCCCGATAGCGGTG
>NZ_JBOICG010000241.1:0-12945 GCF_050739995.1 Pseudomonas sp.
GCTCCCGATAGCAGTGGGTCAGTCACCAGATGCAGTGACTGACACTCAGCAATCGGGAGCAAGCCCCCTCCCACATTTTGACCGAGTCAGGCGCCGGTTTTGGCGACTAGGCCGTCCGCTCGGAACATCCCGCGAATCCCCCGCACCGCCTGGCGAATCCGGTCCTGGTTCTCGATCAGCGCAAAACGCACGTGATCATCCCCGTACTCACCAAACCCAATCCCCGGCGACACGCACACCTTTGCTTCCAACAGCAGTTTCTTGGCAAATTCCAACGAGCCCATGGCGGCATACGCCTCGGGAATCTTCGCCCAGACGTACATCGACGCCTTCGGGTTCTCCACCATCCAGCCCAGCTCATGCAGGCCCTTGACCAGCACATTGCGGCGCTGGCGGTACTGCTCGGCGATGTCTTTAACGCACTGCTGATCGCCTTCCAATGCCGCAATCGCCGCGACTTGCAGCGGAGTGAAGGTGCCGTAGTCGTGGTAGCTCTTGATGCGCGCCAGGGCGTTGACCAGTTCAGGGTTACCCACCATGAAACCGATGCGCCAGCCGGCCATGTTGTAGCTCTTGGACAGGGTGAAAAACTCCACCGCAATGTCCTTGGCGCCCGGCACCTGCATGATCGACGGGGCTTTCCAGCCGTCGTAGACGATGTCGGCGTAGGCCAGGTCGTGGATCACCAGCACGTCGTACTGCTTGGCCAGGGCGATCACGCGTTCGAAGAAGTCCAGCTCCACACACTGCGCGGTGGGGTTGGACGGAAAGCCCAGGATCATCATCTTCGGCTTGGGGATCGAGCCACGAATCGCCCGCTCCAGTTCGGCGAAGAAGTCCACGCCGGGCACCAGCGGCACCGACCGCACCTGGGCGCCGGCAATCACGGCACCGTAGATGTGGATCGGGTAGCTTGGGTTCGGCACCAGCACGGTATCGCCCTGGTCCAGGGTGGCCAGCATCAAGTGCGCCAGGCCTTCCTTGGAGCCGATGGTGACGATGGCTTCCGACTCGGGGTCGATGTCCACTTCATAACGGTCCTTGTACCAGCGCGAAATGGCGCGGCGCAGGCGCGGAATGCCTTTGGACGTGGAGTAGCCGTGGGTGTCTTCGCGCTGGGCGACCTGGACGAGTTTTTCGACAATGTGCGGCGGTGTGGCACCGTCGGGGTTACCCATGCTCAAGTCGATGATGTCTTCGCCGCGCCGACGCGCAGCCATCTTCAGCTCGGCAGTGATATTGAAAACGTAAGGGGGGAGTCGATCTATGCGCGCAAAGCGGCGCGGCGAACCTTGGTCTGCCATTGTTGCCTCGGAGTACGTAAGCGCCCGGAACCGTCCGAGCGACGTCGGCCACTGCGGTGGCCTGCGGGGCAGACAATACGGTCGATGATGGCCCGTTGTCCAGATGCGTAGGAAAAATTTCTGCATGGAGCGCGGGGCGGTTATGCCCCTATACTCGATGCGGGTTTGTTCCCTCATAAGAAGGAGACTGTTCGTATGGATCAGCAGACAAAACAACCGTTGGAGCCACGCATGGAAGCCGGTAAAACCCTGGTGATCGCCGGGGTGCAAGGGCGCTATTCGAAGGCCACCGTGGGCGATATCCCAAAATTGTGGGAGTTGTTCGATACCTGCATCAAGGACATCAAGAAGCGCGTTGGCGGCGTGACGTATGGTGTTTGCCATAACCCCAAGCATGGCGAATTCGACTACATGGCCGGTGTAGAGGTCCCCACCAAGGGCGACGTGCCGAGCAACTTCGAATGCATCGAGATCCCGCCGCTCAACTATGCCGTGTTCCCGCATTACGGGCCGGTTCAGGCGCTTGAGCAAACGTACGAGCGCATCATGTTCGAATGGCTACCGCACTCGGGTTACAAGGTGATGGGCGCGGATTTTGAGCGTTATAGCGCGGATTTCGACGTGCACAAGGGCACTGGGACGGTGGAAATCTGGTTGCCGGTGGGCGAAAGAGGTTGAACCCGCCCCTGGTAGGAGCCGGCAAGCCGGCTCCTACAGCTGTATCAGTACAACGTGTTTCTGACCCTCTCCGGCATCTCCCGGTCATACGCCTCGGCATCAAACTGCCCATCATTGAGTCGCCTGTGAAACGCCCCCGCCGACGGTAACGCCGAGCGGTCCAGGTGTTTTTCGGGGTTCCAGCAGTCCGAGCGCACAAAAGCCTTGGAGCAGTGAAAAAACGCGGCCTCCACTTGCACCAGAATCACCGACCGCGCCGGCTTGCCATTCACCGCAAAACTCTCCAGCAACTGCGGCTCGATGGAAATCTGCGCCCGGCCGTTTACGCGCAAAGTCTCGCCAATGCCTGGGATGATGAATAGCAAGGCGATCCGCGGGTCCTGCACCAAATTGCGCAACGTATCCACGCGGTTATTCCCGGGCCGATCCGGAATCGCCAGGGTGCGTTCATCCACAATCCGCACAAATCCCGGCACATCCCCCCGGGGTGAACCGTCGATGCCGTCCGGCCCTGACGAACTCACCACCACCAGCGGCGAAGCTCGCACCATGGCTTGGTAATCCTCGTTGAGAAACGGGATTTCCTTGCGCACCGCGCGCTCGTGGGGGAGGCCGTAGAGGGTTTCGAGTTGTTCGAGGCTTGTCAGCATGGAGTCACCTTGTCCTTGGATGAGTACGGGCGCACGTTCAAGCGCCCAAGATGTGTTGATAATCCAGAGCAGAGATTATTGAGACGCATGGTGCGCAATTGGGTGCCGAGTTGTTGAGCAATTACAGAAGCATCCATGTCTTGTATTCATTACTTGACGGTAGGTAAGTGATGCATACGTTACATTTTAAGTGTGTCAAGAACACCCTGATCAAAGGCCCACCTCAGCCTCCGTTCATACCCAATCCGCCCCTTATATGCCTCCCCGCTGTCTACCCAACCCGCCCGCAGATACAACCCCATCGCCGCCACATTGTCCGCGTCCACTGACAACTCCAGCCCCTTGATCTGCGGCCACGCCTGCAATGCCGCTGCGGGCAACGCTTGCAGGCAGGCCTTGCCGAATCCGCGGCCTTGCTGGTGTTGATCCACCTGCAATGCATGCAAGGTCGCGCTGTGTTCGTCGGCCCAGTGGGGCAGGCAAGGTGGGCGTTTGAGCAGGAGGAAGGCCACGGGCGTTTCATCGGCAAGCAGGGCGAAGCCTTTGATCGCGGTGGGGTGAGGGTTGACCAGCAGGCTGTTCAGCGCACAGTAGATATCACCGGAGTACGCCAGTTGCTCGGGATGCACTTGTAGGGAGTTGAGCTGCTGTTTCTGCACAAGGCTCAGCGTCTCATAGAGGGCGAGGCGGGTTTCCATCGGGGGCGTATCCGAAATCCTACAAAGAGGCGTGGATTCTAGCGGGTTTGTCGGGGGCGACATTATTTTTAAGCGGTTTGTCGATTTTCCGAAGCGTCATTCGACTAAGGGTGTCTTTCGTGATTTTCCACCCAGAAGGAGTATCGCCATGAGCACTGCCATCCACACCCTGATCGATCAATGGAAGCAAGCCGTACTTTCCCGGGATATCGACAAGATTGTCAGCTATTACGCCGACGATATCGTCTCATTCGACGCCGTGTCTGCGTTGCAATTCAAAGGCAAGGCCGCCTACCGCGCACACTGGGAAGAGTGCATGAAGCACTGCCCAGGCCCAGGCATTTTCGAGTTTCATGAGCTGCGCATCATCGAAGCCCCAGAGAGCGCATTTGCCCACTGGCTGGCCCATTGCGGCGGTGCCGGGCCGGATGGCGTGGTGAAGGCGTGCTGGATGCGCGTGACTGCCGGTTACCAACGCATCAATGGCCAATGGAAGGTGGTGCATGAGCATTGGTCGGCACCTTTCGACATGGAAAGCGGAAGCGCGTTGTTCGAGCTGAAACCTTGAGCACGACGAACTATAGTCAGTAGTCCGAAAACGGAGACGCACATGAAATACCTCTGCCTGATCTACAGCAACGAACAGGTGTTGCACACCGACCCGGACAGTCCCAAAGACCCGGAGTGCTTAGCCTATGCCCAGGCTATTCAGGCCAGCGGCCGCATGCTGGCCGCCGAGCCGCTGGAGTCCGTGAGTACCGCCACCACCGTGCGCCTGCGCAATGGCAAGTTGTCGATCACCGACGGTCCGTTTGCCGAGACCAAGGAGCAGTTGGCCGGGTTCTACCTGATCGAGGCCAAGGACCTGAACGATGCGATCCAAGTGGCCGGCGGGATACCGGCGGCGCGGGTCGGCAGTGTGGAAGTGCGTCCCGTGCGTGAATT
Source organism: Pseudomonas sp. (assembly GCF_050739995.1). GTDB lineage: Bacteria > Pseudomonadota > Gammaproteobacteria > Pseudomonadales > Pseudomonadaceae > Aquipseudomonas. The sequence goes on from NZ_JBOICG010000241.1 coordinate 4,276, forward strand.
GAATCTCTGATCATCACAATCATAAGAACCCAAGAGGATAAGCGATGAGCACCCCTGCACCTTTCGAACTGTCCATCAGCCGCTTGATCGACGCCCCGCGCAGCCGAGTCTTCCGTGCCTGGACCACGCCCGAGTTGTTGCAACAATGGTGGGGGCCCCACGGCATGACCACTCCTGAGTGCGAAATGAACCTGTGGGTCGGTGGCCTGTTTCGCACCCTTATGCGCGCGCCGGATGGCAGTGAATACCCAACCCAGGGCGTATTCCTGGAGATTGATGCGCCCAACCGCTTGGTATTTACCGACGCTTTTACACCCGGTTGGATTCCCTCGGGCAAACCCTTCATGACCGCCGAAGTCATCTTCGAGGAGGTCGACGGTAAAACCCGCTACACCGCCCGCGCCATGCACTGGAACGCTGAGGATAAACAGGCCCACGAAGCCATGGGGTTTCACGATGGCTGGGGGCAGAGCCTGGACCGCCTGGTGACGCTGGTGACCCAGGGCATGACCGATTGACGCCAGCCATCGAGGCGATTTACCGCAGCGAATCACGGCGCGTACTGGCGACGCTGATTCGCTTGCTCGGTGATTTCGACCTGGCGGAGGAAGCCCTGCACGAAGCGTTTTTCGTCGCCGTGCAGCGTTGGTCACAGGACGGTGTGCCGGACAATCCCTACGCGTGGCTGGTCTCCACCGGCCGTTTCAAAGCCATCGACCGCCTGCGCCGGCAGGCGCGTTTTACCCCGTTACTGCAGGAGCAGGCCGACGCACTGGAAACAGCGCACTGGAGTGATGAGGACGTGGAGGACGACCGCCTGCGCCTGATCTTCACCTGCTGCCACCCGGCGCTGGCGCCCGATGCCCAGGCGGCGCTGACCTTGCGTGAGATCTGTGACCTCACCACCGAAGAAATCGCCCACGCTTTTCTGGCCACGCCCACCACCATTGCCCAGCGTATCGTGCGCGCCAAGGGCAAGATCCGTGACGCGAAAATCCCCTATCAGGTGCCGTCCCTGGCCGAGTTGCCGGAACGTCTCGACAGCGTATTGCGCGTGGTTTACCTGGTGTTCAACGAAGGCTATTCAGCCTCCATGGGGGCGGACCTCACCCGGGAAGACCTGACTCGCGAAGCCATCCGCCTGGCTCGCCTGCTGCTGGAGTTGTTGCCGGAGCCTGAAGTCATGGGCTTGCTGGCGCTGATGCTATTGCACGAATCTCGTCGAGCGGCGCGTACTTCGGCCAGTGGTGAGTTGGTGTTGTTGTATGAACAGGATCGCGGTTTGTGGGACGCGTCCTTGATCGCTGAAGGCTGCGCGCTGGTGGAGCAGGCGCTGACCACGGGCCGTTTCGGGCCGTATTGCCTGCAAGCGGCGATTGCCGCGGTGCATGCTGAAGCGGCCAGCGCCGGGGAAACCGACTGGTTGCAGATTGTCGGGCTTTACGATGTGTTGCTTCGGGAAGTGCCGTCGCCCGTGATTGAGCTGAACCGCGCCGTGGCCGTGGCGATGTGGCAAGGGCCGCTGGCCGGGTTGAGGTTGGTGGAGGGCATTTTGCAGCGCGGTGAGCTGCTGGATTATCACTTGGCACATGCGGCGCAGGGGGAGTTTTGCCGACAGTTGGAGCGCATCGAAGAAGCGCATGCGGCTTACGAAAAGGCCTTGTCATTGACCCAGCAAGTGCCGGAAAAACGCTTCATCGAACGACGCCTGGCCGAACTCAAACTCCCCAGGCAGTAAAGGCTGGGGGACTTGAACGCTATTCGAGGATTTTCTTCAACATCCAACTGCCTGCCGGGCCGGGTGGGTGTTGGCGCGACCACAATGCATCCACCGCCACCGAGCGTGGCCAACTGCGCACATTGAGTTCAACCAGCCCGACGTCGGCAAAGCGCTCTACCATCCAGCGGGGCAGCGCCGCCCAACCGAAACCCAGTTGGGCCATTTCCATCAGCATCAGAAAACTCGGCGCCGACCACACGCGGCCAGTGGCGCGGGTTTCATTAGGGTTGATGATGCTCGCCAGGCGCAGTTCGCGGTGCTGCTGCAATACCCGCTGGTCGATGTTCTCCAGGCTGGCCAGCGGATGGGTGGGGGCGACGAACAGGGCGAGTTCGGCGTGCTCTGCGACGGGCGCACGGCTCAGGTCTGGCGGGTAAACCTCCTGGGCTTCAATGAAGGCAATCTGCGCGCGACCGCTTTGCACAAGGTCGATCAAGTCTTCGCACTCGGCAATCAGCCATTCCAGTTCCAGGTCCGGGTAGCGTTGTTCGAAGGCTTTGAGGGCGAGTTCGAAACGTTCGGACTGGTAGGTATCGGACATGGCGATACTCAGCTTCGGCTCCAACCCCTGGGCCAGTTGATTGGCGGCCATCTCCAGGCGACTGCTGGCCTCCAGCACCTGCTCGGCACGTTGCAGCAGCACATGGCCGGCGGGCGTCAGCGTGGGCTTGCGGCTGCTGCGGTCGAACAGCACCACATCCAGGTCGATTTCCAGGCTCGCCACGGCCGCACTGACGGTGGACTGGCTCTTGCCCAGCTTGCGCGCCGCCGCGGAAAACGAGCCTTGGGTGGCCGCTTGGACAAACGCCTGCAGCACTTCATTGGAGGCCATGACTATCGCCTTTGTCGATGGTTACTGGTTATGAAGTATCGATCAGAGGGGTGATCATGGCAACCATCGTCATTCACGGAGCACGGGTTATGCACCCTACCAAGTCGATTACTGAACGTGTTGGCCAAGCCCTGGGGTTTGAGGGATTGGCATTGTTGATCTGTACACCGCTGTTGGTGTGGATCACCGGCAGGCCGGCCCTGGAAATGGGCGCGGTGACCTTGGGCATCAGCCTGTTGGCGCTGACCTGGAACGTTATTTTCAACAGCTTGTTCGACCGCCTCAAAGCGCGCCTGCAACTGACCAGTGGCGGCGGGACCCGCGTACTGCACGCGCTGCTGTTTGAAGGTGGTCTGATTCTCATGGCGGTGCCGCTGATTGCCCTGCTGATGAAGACCAGCCTGTTGGAAGCCTTCATCCTCGACATCGGTGTGTTGCTGTTCTTCCTGCCGTACACCTATGTGTATCACTGGGGGTATGACGTTATTCGGGAAAAAATCGTCAGCAAAAACGCTATTCAGTGTCGGAGCGAGCAACGCAGCGGCGTTTGAACCTTACAGAAACATGCCGCCCGAGGCCTCGATGCACTGGCCGGTGATCCAGTTGCTGCCATCGGCCAGCAAGATGGAAATGGCCCCACCGATATCGTCCGGCAAGCCGGCGCGGCCCAGGGCGGTGTTGTTGGCGACCATGGCGTTCAAGCCCGTGTTGTCGCGTACGGCACCACCGCCGAAGTCGGTTTCGATGGCGCCGGGTGCCAGGATGTTCACGGTGATGCCACGCCCACCCAGTTCCTTGGCCTGATAGCGGGTGAGTACTTCCATCGCGCCTTTCGTGGCTGCATACGCCGCATATCCCGGCAAGCTGAACCGTGCCAGGCCGCTGGAGATATTGATGATGCGCCCGCCATCGCTGATCAGCGGCAGCAGTTTCTGAGTGAGGAAAAATGGCGCCTTGAAGTGAATCGCCACCATTTGGTCGAACTGTGCTTCGGTGGTTTCGGCAAAGCTGGCGTGGGTACCAATGCCGGCGTTGTTGATCAGAAAGTCGAAGTGATCCTGTGCGAAAACATCTTTGAGCACGGTGGTGATTTCGCCGACGAAGCCATCGAACGTGTCGCTGCGGCTTACATCCAGCTGCAACATGGCGGCGCGGCCGCCCAAGGCCTGAACGTGTTCGACGACGGCCTGGGCTTCGCCGGCGGCGCTATGGTAGGTGCCGATGATGTCGACGCCTTGTGCCGCAAGGTGCAGCGCGGCGCTTTTGCCCAGGCCGCGGCTGGCGCCGGTGATCAGTGCGATTTTACGGGTCATGATGAAGGTCCACTCGGTTGATAGTGGAATCGAGTGTATTTGTCCGCTGATAACGTGATAAACAGGCCTTTGCCGGAATCACTGGCCGGATAAGGCGAACAATCCCATGAACAAGCTTGAGCTGTTGCGCACCTTTGTACGTGTCACCGAATTGTCGAGTTTCACCCAGGCGGGCGAGAGCCTGGGCTTGCCGCGCTCCACGGTGTCCGAACATGTGCAGGCCCTGGAAGAACTGCTTGGCACGCGCTTGCTGCAACGCACCACGCGCAAGGTGCAGGCGACCCAGGATGGCCGGGTGTTGTATGAGCGCAGCAAGGATTTGCTGTCGCACATGGACGAATTGGAAGGGCTGTTTCGCCAGGATGAAGCACAACTCTCCGGGCGTATTCGCGTGGACATGCCCAACGTCATGGCACGGGAGTTGATCCTGCCGCGCTTGCCGGAATTCATGGATGCACACCCGCTGATCGAGCTGGAAATCAGCAGCACCGACCGTCAGGTCGACCTGCTTGCCGAAGGTTTTGATTGCGTGCTTCGGGTAGGCGCGCAGCCGGACCAGACGGTGGTGGCGCGCTTGTTGTGCAGCATGCCGATGATCAACTGCGCGAGTGCGGCGTACCTGCAACGGCATGGCGTGCCCACGACCCTGGCCGACCTGGCGCACCACCAATTGGTGCATTACGTACGGCCCCTGGGTGCGCGTTCAGCGGGCTTTGAGTACCAGCAGGGCAACAAGGTACACCGGGTGCCCATGGCTGGGCGGATCACGGTCAACAGTACCGATGCGTATCGAGTGGTGTGCCTGGGCGGTTTCGGTATTACCCAAGTGCCCGCCCTGGGCATTCGCGATTTGCTGGCCAGTGGCGAATTGGTTGCGCTGTTGCCCGACTACCCGGCACCACCTCTGGATGTGTCGTTGCTGTATGCCGGCCAGCGGCATTTACCTCGGCGGGTGCGGGTGTTCATGGATTGGCTGGCCGGTCTTTTGCAGTCCCATCTTTAACGCCGCGCCGATAGCTGCTGCGGCGCCAGGAAGGCGTCGTGGAAGTAATCCCGGAACGCCTGCATCGCCGGGGTGAACGCCCGCTCGCGGTGCCAGGCCAGGCCGACGCTCATGGGGGGGACCGGGTCGGTGACGGTCAGGGTCTCAATGCGCTTGCCTTCCAGGGACCAGGGCCGGTGCACCAGGTCTGACAGAATCGCCACGCCGCTGCCGTTGGCGACCATGCTGCGCACCGCCTCCACCGAACTGGTGCGCAGCCGCACCCTGGGCGTTTGCCCGGCCTGTTCCCAGTAGCGCATGGCACTGTGTTCGGCCTCGTCGACGGTGAGCAGAATATAGGGTTCCTGCGCCACATCCGTGAGGCTCACGGCGCCGCGTTCGCACAGTGGGTGATGGCTTGGCAGCCATAGGCGGCGTTCTGAGTTGAACAGGATTTCGGAGACGATATCCGGGTGAGTGAGGTTGGCGGTGAGCACCACGGCCATGTCGAACTGGCCGTCGAGCAGGCCCTGTTCGATGGCCTGGCGTTCCTGTTCGAAGACCTCGATGGTCACGTCCGGGTGCCAGTGTTCCATACGTTGCAGGTGGTGGGGCAGAAAGTAACCCAACACCGTGTAGCTGGCGGCCACCCGCAGCACACCGCTGGCGCGGTAGTCGGGCAAAGGGCTGTTCAGTGCATCCTCCACGCTGCGCACGATGACATAGGCGCGGTTGAGGAAGTGCCTCCCGGCGTCGGTGAGGTTCATGCCCTGGGCCGAGCGCACGAACAATTGCACGCCGAGCATGGCTTCCAATTCCTTGATCGCCGTGGTCACCGCCGACTGGGAGATGTTCAGGTGAATCGCCGCCTGGGAAATCTGGCCGATCTCGGCGGTGGCGACGAAATAGCGGACTTGGCGCAAAGTCAGGGACATAGCGGTATCTGTTTTTCAGAAGATGAGTCATCTGATAATAGATCTTCCCAAGGGGTCAAGCCCCGGCCTACTTTCCAGCATCAACTTGGAGGAGCGACCCTGATGCAGGCAGTGGATTTCAACTCGGACATGGGCGAAGGCTTCGGCCCCTGGACCATCGGCGATGGTGTCGACGCGGAACTGATGGCCTACATCAGCTCGGCCAATATCGCCACCGGCTTTCACGCCGGCGACCCCGGCACCATGCGCCGCACCGTCGAGCGCGCCAAGCAACTGGGCGTTGCCATCGGCGCCCATCCAGGCTTTCGTGACCTGGTGGGTTTCGGTCGTCGGCACATTAACGCTCCGGCCCAGGAGTTGGTGGACGACATGCTCTACCAACTCGGCGCCCTGCGGGAAATGGCCCGTGCCCAAGGCGTGACGCTGCAACACATCAAGCCCCACGGCGCGCTGTATATGCACCTGGCCCGCGACGAAGAAGCCGCACGGTTATTGGTGCAAAACCTGCAAATCGTCGAGCCAACCTTGCTGCTGTACTGCATGCCCAACTCAGTGATCTGGCGAGTGGCCAAGGAGTTGGGACAACCCGTGGTACGGGAGTTTTACGCCGATCGTGAATACGATCTGAGCGGCTCCATCGTGTTTACCCGCCATGTACGGGCGCTTGATCCTGCAACGGTGGCGGCACGGGTCTTGCGCGCCTGTCAGACCAACCTGGTGAGAACCGTAGAAGGCGAAGACCTGTTTATCGAGTTCGATTCCATCTGCCTGCACAGCGACACCCCTGGTGCGCTGGAGTTGGTGGAGGCCACCCGCGAAGCCTTGGACGAGGCGGGCATCATCGTCAAAACGCCACAATAAAAACGCCCCATTATTTTTCGCCTGCCTTTCTACAATGATTCCAAGAGGAACAGACATGGCTGAAACATCCCCCATCCGCTACAGCTTCGGCGGTGATGAACACTTGTTTGCCGAGGTCAGCGACAGCATGTCCTTGCAGGCGTTTTTCAAAGGCATGGCCGTGACCCGCGCCGTGGAGCGCCTGGTCCTGGAAGGCGTGCTGGATGTGTGCCTGGCCAATGCGTCGTTCCAGATCCGCTTCGACCCCGACCGCATTGCACCCCATGTGCTGCTCGACGCCGTGCAAAGCGCCGAGGCCCAAGCCGTGGCTGAACGCACCTTGCACACGCGCATCATCGAAATCCCGGTGCTCTACAACGACCCCTGGACCCATGAAACCCTGATGCGCTTTCGTGACCGTCATCAAGACCCCACGGGCACCGATCTGGAGTACGCCGCACGCATCAACGGCCTCGCCGATGTGGAGGCGTTTATCGCCGCCCACAGTGGTGCGCCGTGGTTTGTGTCGATGGTGGGGTTTGTCGCGGGCTTGCCATTCATGTTCCAGATGGTCGAGCGTGAGCGGCAGTTACAGGTGCCCAAGTACCTGCGCCCGCGCACTGACACTCCCAAACTCACCCTCGGCCATGGTGGTTGCTTTGGCTGCATCTACTCGGTGCGCGGCGCTGGCGGCTACCAGATGTTCGGCGTGACCCCGGCGCCGATCTACGACCCGGCGCAGCAGTTGGCCTATCTCAAGGAGCACATGGTGTTCTTCCGCCCGGGCGATATCGTGCAGTTCAAACCCATGGACCGCGATGCCTATGACTTGGCTGTCGCCGAAGTGGAGGCCGGCCGTTTCGACCTGCGTATCCGCCCCGTGGAATTTTCCCTCGACGCCTTTCTCGCTGATCCCATCGGCTACCCGAAAACCCTGCAGGAGGTGTTGGCATGATCAAGGTGCTCAAACCCGGCCTGGCCACCTCTGTGCAGGATCTCGGCCGTGAAGGTTATTACCACCTGGGCATCCCGCCGTCGGGTGCGCTGGACCAATATGCCCTGAGCGCGGCCAACCACTTGGTGGGCAACCCGGCCGATGCGGCGGGCTTGGAATGCACGTTGATCGGCCCGGAACTTGAGTTTCGACAGGACGCACTGGTGGCCCTCAGCGGTGCGCTGATGTCGCCGCGTCTGGATGGTGTAGTGGTGCATCAGGACACCGCTTTTCAGGTGCGTGCCGGGCAGGTGTTGCGCTTTGAGTTTCCCAGGGCGGGGGCGCGGACTTATCTGGCGGTGGCGGGCGGCATTGATGTGCCGCTGGTACTCGGCAGCCGCTCGACCTACACCCTCGGCGGGCTCGGTGGGTTTCAGGGACGGCGCTTGCAGGAGGGCGATGAACTGTCGATCGGCGAGGCCAGTGGATGGGGGCGGGCGGGTAACAGCTTACCGATGGCGTTGCGTCGTTCGGTCGGTGGTGATGTGACGCTGCGTGTCGTGCCCGGGCTGTATTACGAGCGACTGACCGACGCTGCGAAAAGTAGTTTTTTTGCCGAACCCTGGACCGTAGGTTCAGAAGCGGACCGTATCGGCTATCGCTTCAAGGGCGGCAGTGCGTTGAGCTTTCAGCCCCGGGAACAGCCATTTGGGGCGGGGTCCGATCCATCCAATATCGTCGATAGCTGCTACCCCATCGGTTCGATCCAGGTGCCGGCCGGATTGGAGCCGATAGTGCTGCATCGGGATGCGGTGTCCGGTGGGGGCTACGCGATGATCGGCACGGTGATCAGTGCCGACCTGGATTTGATCGGGCAGATGCAGCCGAACCAGCGGGCGGGGTTTGTGGCGGTGACATTGGAGGAGGCATTGGAGGCGCGGCGTATCTACAAGAAGCGCCTCAAGGCAATGGCTGGGCTCTTCATTCCCTGACACACAGCTAATCAAAGTGTGGGAGGGGGCTTGCCCCCGATAGCAAAGTGTCAGTCAACTTA
>NZ_JBOICG010000242.1:0-2993 GCF_050739995.1 Pseudomonas sp.
TGTGGGAGCGGGCTTGCTCGCGAATGCGGTGGACCAGTCGAGACATCTGGTGACTGACACTCAGCATTCGCGAGCAAGCCCGCTCCCACATTTTGATCCGGTTTCTTCAGGTAGACCTGATTAGACCGGTGCAGCCGCGCGGCGCTTGTCCGGCTGCTGCCAGCCATCCGCCGCCGCTTCTTCTACGGCTTGCTGGATCGCCTTCTTGCGCATCTCTTCGGCACGACGGCTGAAGAACCACACGAGGAAAGTCACCAGCGACACCGCCAACAGGATCAGGCTGGCCACGGCGTTGATCTCGGGTTTGACCCCAAGGCGCACGGCCGAGAACACTTCCATCGGCAGGGTCGTAGAGCCCGGGCCCGACACGAAGCTGGCCAGTACCAGGTCATCCAGGGACAACGCAAACGACATCATGCCGCCCGCCGCCAACGACGGCGCGATCATCGGAATGGTGATCAGGAAGAACACCTTCCATGGGCGTGCCCCCAAGTCCATCGCCGCTTCTTCAATCGACAGGTCCAACTCACGCAGGCGCGCCGACACCACCACCGCCACATACGCCGCACAGAACGTGGTGTGGGCGATCCAGATGGTGACGATGCCACGTTCCTGGGGCCAGCCGATCATCTGCGCCATGGCCACGAACAGCAGCAACAGCGACAGACCGGTGATCACTTCCGGCATCACCAGCGGTGCGGTCACCAGGCCGCCAAACAGCGTGCGGCCCTTGAACTGGCTGATGCGTGTCAGCACGAAGGCGGCCAACGTACCCAGCGCCACTGCGGCCACCGCCGTGTAGCAGGCGATTTCCAGGGAGCGCGCCACCGAACCCATCAACTGGGTGTTGTCCAGCAAGCCCACGTACCACTTGATCGACCAACCGCCCCACACGGTCACCAGCTTGGACTCGTTGAACGAGTAGATCACCAGGATCAGCATCGGCAGGTAGATGAACAACAACCCCGCCACCAGCATGAAGCTTGAGAAACTGACGCGCTTCATATCTTGCCCTCCATCTCTTTGGCTTGGCTGCGGTTAAACAGGATGATCGGCACGATCAGGATCGCCAGCATCACCACCGCCAGGGCAGAGGCCACCGGCCAGTCACGGTTGTTGAAGAATTCTTGCCACAACACTTTACCGATCATCAGGGTTTCCGGGCCGCCCAGCAGTTCCGGGATCACGAACTCGCCCACCACCGGGATAAACACCAGCATGCAGCCGGCGATGATGCCGTTCTTGGACAGCGGCACGGTGATCTTCCAGAAGCTGTTGAAGGTGCTCGACCCCAGGTCGGACGCGGCTTCCAGCAAGCTCTGGTCGTGTTTCACCAAGTTGGCGTACAGCGGCAGGATCATGAACGGCAGGTACGAATAGACCACGCCGATATACACCGCGATGTTGGTGTTGAGGATCTGCAGCGGCTCGTTGATCAGCCCGATAGACATCAAAAAGCCGTTGAGCAAACCGTTGTTGCTGAGGATGCCCATCCACGCATACACGCGGATCAGGATCGCGGTCCAGGTCGGCATCATGATCAGCAGCACCAGTACGGTCTGCATTTCTTTGCGCGCACTGGCGATGGCATAGGCCATCGGGTAGCCGATCAGCAGGCACAGCAGCGTGCTGAAAAACGCCATTTTCAGCGAGCCCAGGTACGCGGCGATGTACAACTCATCGTCGCCGAGCATCGAGTAGTTGGCCAGGTTCAGCACCAACTGCAGTTTCTGCTCAACGAAGGTGTAGATCTCGGTGTAAGGCGGGATCGCGACATCGGCTTCGGCAAAGCTGATCTTCAAGACGATGAAGAACGGCAGCATGAAGAACAGGAACAACCAGAGGAAAGGGATCCCGATGACCACATGCCGGCCACCGGGGGTTATTCGTTGCAACTGGCGCTTGAGCTTCTTCATGTTCATGAGCGAAGTACCACGCCGCTGTCGTCTTCCCACCACACGTACACCTGGTCACCCCAGGTCGGGCGCTGGCCACGGCGTTCGGCGTTGGCGACGAAGGACTGCACCAGCTTGCCGCTTGGCAGTTCCACGTAGAACACCGAGTGGCCACCCAGGTAGGCGATGTCGTGCACCTTGCCGCTGGACCAGTTGTGCTCGCAGGTCGGCATTTCGGTGGTGACCAGCAGTTTTTCCGGGCGAATCGCGTAAGTCACCGACTTGTCTTCCACCGAAGTGGCGATGCCGTAGCCCACGTAGATGTCGCGATCCAGGTCAGCACACTTGAGCACCGCGTGGCCTTCGGCGTCGTCCACCACCTGGGTGTCGAAGATGTTGACGTTGCCGATGAACTCGCACACCAGGCGGCTGGTCGGCGTCTCGTAGATGTCGATCGGGCTGCCGATCTGGGCGATCCAGCCCAAGTGCATGATCGCGATGCGCTCGGCCATGGTCATGGCCTCTTCCTGGTCGTGGGTCACCATCACGCAGGTCACGCCGACGCGCTCGATGATCTCAACCAGCTCCAGTTGCATCTGCGAACGCAGTTTCTTGTCCAGCGCGCCCATCGGCTCATCGAGCAGCAGCAATTTCGGGCGCTTGGCCAGGGAACGAGCCAGGGCCACACGCTGACGCTGGCCACCGGATAACTGGTGCGGCTTGCGCTTGGCGTACTGGCTCATCTGCACCAGCTTGAGCATCTCGGCCACGCGGGCGTCGATCTCGGCCTTGGGGATCTTGTCCTGCTGCAGGCCGAAGGCGATGTTCTGCGCCACAGTCATGTGGGGAAACAAGGCGTAGGACTGGAACATCATGTTGATCGGCCGCTCGTAGGGCGGCAGCGTGGTGATCGGCTGCCCGTCAAGCAGGATCTTGCCCTTGGTGGGCGTTTCGAAGCCGGCCAGGCAGCGCAGCAACGTGGACTTGCCACTGCCCGAACCACCCAGCAGGGCGAAGATTTCGCCCTTGCGCACGTCCAGGTTGACGTCATCGACGGCGACGAAACCATCAAATTCCTTGCGCAGATCGCGGATGGAC
>NZ_JBOICG010000243.1:0-10616 GCF_050739995.1 Pseudomonas sp.
CTATCGGGAGCAAGCCCCCTCCCACAGTTTGAACCGCGACCTGTTAGTTGAACCAAGGGTTGGCCGCAAGATGCCGCTGCTCAAACGCCATGATCTGCTCACTACGCTGCAACGTAGTGCCAATCGCATCCAACCCCAGCAGCAACGCAGTCTTGCGCAAAGTGTCGATCTGAAACCCGATCACCTCGCCATCCGCCAAGCGAATCTGCTGTTGCTCCAGGTCTACACTGATCTGCGCCTGGTCGGCCTGCCTGACGGTCTGCCCGAGTGTCTGCAACACCCCTTCGTCCAAGGTGATCAACAACACCCCGTTACGCTGGCAGTTGTCGTAGAAAATCCCGGCAAAGCTGCTACCGATGAGCGCGCGAATGCCCATCTGTTTCAGCCCCCACACCGCGTGCTCACGGCTGGAACCGCAGCCGAAGTTCGGCCCCACTACCATGAAACTTGCACCCTGCCACGCTGGCTGGTTCAGCACGAATTCAGGGTTGGGTTCGCCGGAAGGCAGGAAGCGCAAATCAAAGAACAACCCACGGTCCAGGCCGCTGCGGTCGATGCCCTTGAGGAACTGCTTGGGCATGATCACATCGGTATCAATATTCGCCGCCAACATGGGTGCGGCCTTGCCGGTGACCAGCGTGAAAGGTTGCAGGCTCATGGGCGGTCTCCAAAGTGGCGAATGTCAGTCAGGCGGCCAGTGATCGCGGCGGCGGCGACCATCGCCGGGCTCATCAGGTGAGTGCGTGCACCGGCACCCTGGCGGCCTTCAAAGTTGCGGTTGGTGCTGGAAGCGCAACGGTCGCCAGGGGCCAGCACGTCGTCGTTCATGGCCAGGCACATTGAGCAGCCCGACTGGCGCCACTCAAAACCTGCCTCTATAAAGATCGCGGCCAGCCCTTCGGCTTCGGCCTGGTTGCGCACTTCGGTGGAGCCCGGCACGATCATCGCCCGCACATGTTCGGCCACGTGCTTGCCACGCACCACACGGGCAGCGTCGCGCAGGTCTTCGATGCGCGCATTGGTGCACGAGCCGATAAACGCATGGCTGATCACGATATCGCTCAGCGGCATGCCGGCTTGCAGGCCCATGTAGTTGAGGGCGCGGCGCATGTCGGCGCGCAGGATCAGGTCGCTGACCGCCTGCGGGTCGGGCACGCGGGCGCCGATAGGCGCGGCCTGGTCGGGGCTGGTGCCCCAGGTGACCATGGGTTCCAGCGCGGCGGCATCCAGTTGTACTTCCCGATCGAACACAGCGTCGGCATCCGAATGCAGTCGGCGCCAGCTCACCAGGGCTTGTTCCCACAATTCGCCCTTCGGCGCGCGGAGCTTGCCCTTGAGGTAGGCGAAGACTTTTTCGTCCGGCGCCATGAACGCGCCACGCGCCCCCGCCTCCACCGCCATGTTGCAGATGGTCATGCGTGCCTCGACGCTCAAGGCATCGATGGTGGAACCGCGAAACTCGATGGCGTAACCCGTGGCGCCGGACGCGCCAATCTTGCCGATCAACGCCATGATCACGTCCTTGGACGTCAGGCCCTTGGCCAACGCACCATCGACGGTCACACGCAGGGTTTTCAGGCGCTTATAAACCAGTGTCTGTGAAGCCAGCAGGTGCTCGATTTCCGAGGTGCCGATGCCGAAGCCGAACGCACCGAGGGCGCCGTAAGTGGTGGTGTGGCTGTCACCGGCGGCGATCACCATGCCCGGCAGGATAAAGCCCTGCTCCGGCGCGATGACATGCTCAATACCTTGGCGCTTGTCGAGGATATCCAGCAACTCGATGCCGAAGTCCCGGCAGTTTTCCGCCAGGTACGACACTTGCCGCGCGCCGCCCGCATCCGGCATCGCCGCGATGCGCTTGGGTGTGGTCGGGTTGACATGATCGACCACCGCCAATGCCGTGCCGGGCCGCCACACGTGGCGCCCGGCCTCGCGCAGGCCGCTGAATGCCTGGGGGCTGGTGTATTCGTTGATCACCTGACGATCGATATATAGCAGGACATGGCCCTGATCATCCAGGGCACACACCGTATGGGAGTCGATGTGTTTGTCGTAGAGGGTTCTGGCAGTCATTTTTCTTAGGGCTCACTCAACGGTGTACGCCCATCCTACGCAGCGCCTGGTCCTCATCAATGGCGCCTGGGTGATGCCTGGGAACATGGTTCGTGTTCGATCCAGCAACCACGAAACATTTTCTTTCATTTCCCGCTTAGGGATTTCCCATTCTCATCCGTCTTAACTTAGATACAGCCCGTCGCGTCAGCAAAAGCTACGACCGGCCTTTTCCGGGCCTCCTTCGCCCCCTCCGATCAAGACCCGCATTCACATGTCGAAGAAGTCACGCTCAAAACTCTGGTTTCTCGTCCACAGCTGGCTGGCATTGCCCATCTGGTTCTTTGTACTGATCGTCTGCGTCACCGGCACCCTGGCGGTGGTCAGCCAGGAGATCGTGTGGCTGGCCAACCCGGACATCCGCGCCAGCAAACCGTCAGATGACGCGCAGGTACTGAGCTTTGACCAGGTGATCGCCGCCATCAAACAGGCCGAGCCCCAGGTCATCGTGCAGTCGATCATCCGCCCGGATGAATCGCACTTCGCCCTGAGTGTCGACCTCACCTATCCCGACGGACGCTCGGTGGAGGTCTACGTCAACCCATATTCCGGGACGATCCAGGGCATCAGCCCGTCGTTCAACTTCAAGCAATTCACCCGCGCCCTGCATGGCTGGTGGTTGGTGCCGTTCACCAACGGTTACAGCTGGGGCTGGTACCTGGTCTCGCTTCTCGGTCTGCCGCTGCTGGCTTCATTGATCACGGGGCTGGTGGTGTACAAACGTTTCTGGAAGGGTTTTCTCAAACCGACCCTGCGCATCCGCCACGGTGCACGGATTTTCTGGGGCGACTTCCACCGCCTCAGCGGCATCTGGTCGATCTGGTTCATTGCAGTCATTTCCATCACCGGCACCTGGTTCCTGATCCAGGCGATCCTGGGTGACAACCAGATCTCCATCTCCAGCGAACCCATCGTGCCGGTGATCGCCCGGGAGAAAGTGCCGATGTCGGCGCCCGGTGTGCCGGCGCCGATGATCTCTCTGGACGACGCAATCAAGATTGCCGGCGAACGCATCCCGGGGCTGGACGCCACCTTCGTGTTCCTGCCCAGCAATGCCTACAGCCACCTGCAAATCGGCGGGCGCGGCTGGTATCCGTTGATGTTCCAGACCGCGCAACTGAACCCTTATGACGGTGAAATCGGCGTTTCGCACCTGCTGTCCGACCGTACCCCGCTGGAGTTCGTCACCGAATCCATGCGCCCCTTGCACACCGGCGACTTCGGCGGCCTGTGGATCAAACTGATCTGGGCGTTCTTCGGCCTGGTGCTGAGCATGATGGTGCTGAGCGGCCTGCTGATCTGGACCAAACGCACCGCCCTGGCCACCCTCAATGCCCTCAAGCGCGAGGCCAAGGCCCCGCGCCAACCGGCACCGATCCAGGCGTTGCACGCTGAAACCACGGAGGGCAACTGATGAGCAAGGTCGTCACGACTGCACAGGTTTCGCCACTGCGGGCCTTTTGGCTGAAATGGCGCTTCCACATCAACATCCTGTTGATCCTGGTGCCGCTGGGGTTCATGCCCCGCTATTTTTCCGAGGCCGCGCTGTTTCGCGGCGACACCGGCATCGGCGAACGCGTGGCCGGTGAAGTGCAGGTCGGTCCCTGGAGCCTGACCCTCGCCGAGTTTCGCAACGAAGGCCCACGCCCGGACCCGGCCGGCCCGATGAAGTTTTTCAACGCCGCCCTGTGTGCCACCTGCACCCAACAGGTCAAGGCCACCTACCTGCGCATTGGCAAGCCACGCAGCCTGCGGGCCGCCGGGGTGATCTTCTTCGGCACACCGTACCGCATGGGTGCGCTGCTGCCAGTGCCGGAACGCACGCCCGTCGACGCCGAACTGTGGGTCACCATGGAAGGCTGGGACGGCAGCATGCACCAGGGTTCCATCCCGCTGAGCCAGGCATCGCCTGCGACCATTGCCTGGCTGAACAAGCAAGGAGTTAAACCATGACTTTGATGCGTCTATCCCGCGCCGCGCTATTGCTCTGCGTCGGTTTCAGCAGCGTGGCCCTGGCCCACAACCCGATGTGCGAATGCAAGGAAATCGCCGGCGAGCAGATCCAGTGCACCGGTGGTTTCTCCGACGGCAGCGGCGCCCCGGGCGTGACCCTGGATGTGATCGGCTACGACGAGACCATCCTGTTGCCCGGCAAGCTCGGCCAGGATTCGACCCTGACGTTCAAGAAGCCCTCCGCCGAGTTCTACGTGCTGTTTGACGCCGGCCCCGGCCACGTCGTGGAAATCGACCAAGCGGATATCCAGCCCCAATGAGTACCACACAGGTTGTACGCCCCGCCGGGGCCGGCCATGAAACGCTCTACGTGTTGCTGTTGTGCCTGATCATCCTCGCCGTGGCCGCCACCGTAGTGACCCTGCATGGCGAAACCCAGGAGATCGCCGCAGTGCCCAGCCATCAGTTGGATGCCCGCCGCGACCTGAGCCCCGCCGAGCAAGGCATCTACGCCGACTTGAGGGTGACCCTCGATGAAATCCAACTGCTGCTGCAGGAGCAAGACGCCCTGCCGACGCCTGAACAGCTGGCCAAGGAAGGGTTTGCGCCGTTTGCCCAAGACGCCAGCTCGGTCAGCCGCGGCGATCATCACTGGCAATTGCTCGAGCCTTCGGCCTACCTGGGCGTGACCCAGGCGCCCAGCATCAGTGGCTCACTGCTGATGCGTGTGCACAGTGCCGAACCGGATATCTGGCTCAATCGCCAGGCCAACCTCGCCGTCCCCTCCGACCTTACTGACCAGGCGCTGATCGCGGCCGGCTGGCAGCAAGTGGTCGCGCAATTCGATGCCGGCGTCACCCGCCAGCACCGTCACTGAACGAGAAGACCGATTGCCCATGTCTATTTCATCTCCCCTGTTGCGCCTGTTGCTGGTCAGCCTGCTGAGCCTGATGCTCGCGCCATTGGCCAATGCCGAGGCCGCTAAACGCCTTCGTATTGGCATCACCCTGCACCCTTACTACAGCTACGTGGCCAATATCGTCGGCGACAAGGCCGAGGTGGTGCCACTGATCCCGGCCGGCTTCAACCCCCACGCCTACGAGCCACGCGCCGACGATATCAAGCGCATCGGCACCCTGGATGTGATCGTGCTCAACGGTGTCGGCCATGACGATTTCGCCGACCGCATGATCGCCACCAGCGAGCGCCCGGACATTCCGGTGATCGAGGCCAACGCCAACGTGCCGTTGCTGGCCGCCACCGGCAACGCGGCACGCGGCGCGGGCAAGGTGGTCAACCCGCACACCTTTTTGTCAATCAGCGCCTCGATTGCCCAAGTCAATAACATCGCCCGCGAACTGGGCAAACTCGACCCGGACAACGCCAAGACCTACACCCAGAACGCCCGCGCCTACGGCAAACGCCTGCGCCAGATGCGTGCCGACGCCCTGGCCAAGTTGACCAGCGCCCCCAACCCGGACCTGCGCGTGGCCACGGTGCACGCCGCCTACGACTATCTGCTGCGTGAATTCGGCCTGGAAGTGACCGCCGTGGTCGAACCGGCCCATGGCATCGAGCCCAGCCCCAGCCAGTTGAAAAAGACCATCGACGAACTGCGCGCCCTGGATGTGAAAGTGATCTTCTCGGAGATGGACTTCCCGTCCACCTACGTCGAAACCATCCAACGTGAGTCGGGGGTCAAGCTGTACCCGCTGTCGCACATCTCCTACGGCGAATACACACCTGAAAAATACGAAGTGGAAATGACCGGCAACCTCAACACTGTGGTGCGGGCGATTCAGGAGTCCGGGGCATGACGGCGGTGGAACAACTGAAAGTGGCCAGCATCGGACCGATCCTCGACTTCGACAAGGTGTCGTTGACCCTGGGCCGTACGGCGATTCTCGACGGCGTGAGTTTCCAGGTGCAGCCAGGCAGCATTCATGCGCTGGTCGGCCCAAACGGTGGCGGCAAAAGCTCGCTGATCAAGACCCTGCTGGGGCAAACCCCGCACCAGGGCCAATTGCGCCTGCACTGGCCGGCCACGCCCGGCACCATCGGCTATGTGCCCCAGGCCCTGGAGTTCGACCGGGGCCTGCCGATGACCGTCGATGATTTCATGGCCGCCCTGTGCCAGCGGCGTCCGGCGTTTCTCGGGTTGTCCAAACATTACGCCGGGGCGATTGGCGAAGCCCTGGAACGGGTGGGCATGCAGGACAAACGCAAACGGCGCATGGGTGCGCTGTCCGGTGGTGAACGCCAACGTGTACTGCTGGCCCAGGGATTGATTCCGGCGCCGCAATTGCTGGTGCTGGATGAGCCGATGTCGGCCCTGGATGAAGCCGGTATCCAGGTGTTCGAACGTCTGCTGAATGCTTGGCGCCTGACCGGTATCACCGTGTTGTGGATCGAACACGACCTGGAAGCCGTGGGTCGTCTGGCCGACCGCGTCACCGGCCTGAACCGCCGCGTATTGTTCGACGCCACACCCAAAGAAGCGCTGACGCCGGATCGCCTGCTGACCCTGTTCTCCACTCACCCACGGAGCACGGCGCAATGAGCTATGAAGCCTTTCGTTTGATGGTCCAGGGCTGGGCCTCTTCCGGGTATCTGCCGGAGGCGCTGGCCTATGGCTTTGTGGTCAATGCCCTGCTCGCCGGTTTGCTGATCGGCCCGGTTCTGGGTGGCCTGGGTACATTGGTGGTGGTCAAGCGCTTCGCGTTTTTCTCCGAAGCCGTCGGCCACGCTGCACTGACCGGCGTGGCCGTGGGCATTCTGCTCGGCGAACCCTACACCGGGCCGTATGGCGCGCTGTTCGGTTACTGCTTGCTGTTCGGTATCCTGCTCAACTACTTGCGCAATCGCACCGGCCTCGCGCCGGACACCTTGATCGGCGTGTTCCTCTCGGTGTCGTTGGCCTTGGGTGCAAGCCTGCTGCTGATCCTCGCAGGCAAGATCAACGTGCACATTCTGGAGAACGTGTTGTTCGGTTCAGTGCTGACGGTCAACGGTAATGACCTGTTGGTACTGGCGGTTGTCGGTTCGTTGGTGATGGCCCTGGCGCTGCCGTTGTACAACCGCATCATGCTGGCCAGCTTCAATCCGCAACTGGCCGCCGTGCGCGGTGTGGCGGTGAAGACCTTGGACTACCTGTTCGTGATCCTGGTGACGCTGATCACCGTGGCGGCGGTCAAGGTCATCGGCGCGATCCTGGTCGGTGCGCTGTTGGTGATCCCCGCCGCGGCGGCGCGTCTGCTTAGCCAGTCGCTCAAAGGGTTCTTCTGGGTGTCGGTGGCGATCGCCACGGTGAGTACGCTGTGCGGCATCCTGCTGCCGATCATCTTCGACCTGCCCATCCCGTCCGGTGCCGCGATCATTCTGATGGCCGGCATCGCCTTCGCCGGTGCCGCCATCGCGCGCGGCATTGTGCCCAGCCTCAAAGGGAATCTTGGATAATGCGCTCCGTTCTGCCTCCACTGGCCTTGGTCATTGCCTGCTTGATTACTGTGCCGTCGATGGCGGCCGAAGCCACTATTGATCCGCCAAAACCGGTCAAGGTACTCGCCTCGCTACCGATCACCTACGGCCTGGCCGACGTGTTGCTAAAGGGCACCGACGTAAAGCTGGAGCGCGCCGCGCCGGCCAACCTGCCAGGTACTCGGCAGGTGTCTTACTTCACCGGTCGGGGTGCGCCGGCATTGAACACGTTGGCCCAGGATGCCGACGCCGCCATCGGCCTGCGCTCGCTATGGGCGGATGACCCGCTCTACCCGGTGGCACGGCGCAGCAACATCCGCATCATCGAAATCGACACTGCACGCCCGGTGGACGGTGGTTTGCCTGGCATCGCCGTGCAACCAGGCGCTACCGACGGTTTGAACAGCCAGCCATGGCAATCGAGCAACAACATGGGACGCATGGCCGACGTGATGGCCGCCGACCTCAGTCGACTGGCGCCCAGCGCCAAGTCGAAGATCGACGTCAACCTCGCCGCCCTCAAGCAACGCCTGCTCAAGCTCACGGCCGACAGCGAGGCGCGATTGGCCAAGGCGGACAACTTGAGCGTGGTCAGCCTGAGCGATCACTTCGCGTATCTGATCAGCAGCCTCAACCTGGAAGTGCTCAACACCGATGCGCGACCGGACGCAGATTGGACGCCACAGGCGCTGCAGAAGCTCAGTGCCGACTTGAAGGGCAACGACGTGGCTGTGGTACTGCATCACCGTCAGCCGAGCGAAGCGGTGAAAACAGCCGTGACGGCAGGTGGTGCGCAATTGCTGGTGTTGAATGTCGACGGGGCGGACCCGGTGGCTGAACTGGAAGGCAATGTGGATCAAGTGATCAAGGCGCTGAGCCCATGACATCCACCCCGACATGAATCGCATCATGCCGCCAGAATTCCAGGTCGCAGTCGATCAAGCGCTGGTGCTGGTCGTAGTTGACCCGGGCAATCCTCAAGCCCGGGCTGCCCACCGACACGCGCAGCGCCGCGGCGGCCTCCGCCGGCAAGGACGTGGGCACAATCTCGAAGCGCACGCGACCGTAATGCAGGTCGTACTTGCGCGCGTACAACTCGGTCATCGACTGGTTCAGGTCGCACGCCAGAATCCCCGGAAAGTACTGCGGGTTCAGGTAGTGTTCCACATACAACACCAGGCGCCCGTCAATGCGCCGGCTCCGGCAGACCTGGATCACGCTGGACAACGCCGGCAACTGCAACCACGCACACACCGCCGCCGAGGCCGGTTGCAAGCGTGCAGAAATCACTTCGGTCGACGCCACCCGCCCCTGATCGCTGACCATCGCGTGAAAGTGGCTGCGCTGCATCAGGTTGTAGGCCAGCCGTGGCGGCGAGACAAACCAGCCACGGCGTTCCTCACGATAAATCTGGCCCTGGGCTTCCAGTTGTAACAAGGCTTCCCGCACGGTAATGCGGGTGGTACCAAACAACTCGCTGAGCTTGCGCTCGGCGGGCAATTTACTCGCAGGCGCCAACAAGCCGTGGTCGATCTGCTCTTGCAGCGCCAGGCCGATGGAAGTTACCGCCTTGATTGCCTCATCACGCATCAACGTTACCTATCTGGACTAGACCAGCACCATTCGAGTGCACAAAAAGCGGCATAACAGCTCCGCATCAATGCCGTGCCAGCCTAGGCATTGCAGATGACCGACAGATGACAGTCCTCGTGCCCGCCCTCTTCCACGCCTTGCAATACACCGGCCAAGTCCAAGCCCTGCGGGCACTTGGGCATGGTCTACGCTGAATCTGCGCTGAGCGACAAAAGCGCTTTAAAAACGACATCGACATGAAACTGTCATCCAGCACGCCTAGATTGGCTCAGGTATTGCTGACCTAGACCAACACCACCGCAATCGTTCATAACAACGTCGCGTTGAAAACGCCCAAAGGAGCTTCGGATGAAACAGCTTTTCCTGGCATCACTGTTAGGCTCGACCATTGCCATGTGCACCGCCGCCATGGCCGCTGATACCGATTTGAAAACCTTGGAAGCCGCCGCGAAAGCGGAAGGCGCCGTCAACAGCGTCGGCATGCCCGATGACTGGGCCAACTGGAAAGGCACCTGGGAAGACCTGGCCAAGACCTATGGCCTCAAGCACATCGACACGGACATGAGCTCAGCCCAGGAAATCGCCAAGTTCGCCGCCGAGAAAGACAACGCCAGCGCCGATATTGGCGACGTTGGCGCGGCCTTCGGTCCGATTGCGGTAAAACAAGGCGTGGTCCAGCCCTACAAGCCGAGCACCTGGGCCCA
Organism: Pseudomonas sp.; assembly: GCF_050739995.1. GTDB lineage: Bacteria > Pseudomonadota > Gammaproteobacteria > Pseudomonadales > Pseudomonadaceae > Aquipseudomonas. The sequence continues at coordinate 9,840 of NZ_JBOICG010000243.1, forward strand.
AGTGCCGGATTGGGCGAAAGATAAAGACGGCAACTGGGCCTTGGCCTACACCGGCACCATCGCTTTTATCGTCAACAAGAAGCTGCTGCACGGCTCCGAAGCCCCAAAAAGCTGGGCAGACCTGAAGACCGGTAAATACAAGGTGTCCATTGGTGACGTCAGCACCGCCGCCCAGGCCGCCAATGGCGTACTGGCTGCCGCCCTCGCCAACGGTGGCGACGAGAAGAACATCCAGCCTGCCCTGCTGATGTTTGCCGACATCGCCAAGCAAGGTCGTCTGTCGCTGGCCAACCCGACCATCGCCACCATGGAAAAAGGCGAAGTGGAAGTGGGCGTGGTCTGGGACTTCAACGGTTTGAGCTACAAAGCCAAGATGGCCAACCCGGATGACTACGTGGTGCTGATCCCATCGGACGGCTCGGTGATTTCCGGCTACACCACCATCATCAACAAATATGCCAAGCACCCGAACGCTGCCAAGCTGACCCGTGAATACATCTTCAGCGACGCCGGCCAGATCAACCTGGCCAAGGGCAATGCGCGCCCGATCCGCGCCGAGCACCTGACCCTGCCAGCTGAGGTTCAGGCCAAGCTGCTGCCGAACGAGCAGTACAAAAAAGTCACACCGATCAAAGATGCCGATGCTTGGGAGAAGACCTCCAAGGCACTGCCGCAGAAGTGGCAGGAAGAAGTCATCATCAATATGCAGTAAGGCTTCCCCCACATTGGATGTCCACTGGAGATCCAATGTGGGAGGGGGCTTGCTCCCGATAGCGG
>NZ_JBOICG010000244.1:0-4166 GCF_050739995.1 Pseudomonas sp.
GTCGTAGATGGTTTTTTCGTAGTCGGCGACTACGTCCACCGGATGCAGCAGGCGCGCGTCGGCAGAGAAGCGCTCGGCAGCGCGGGCGAGGATGAACAACCACGCCAGGTCCTGGCCGATGATGGGCTTGAGGCCCGGGCGGATGACCTTCACCACCACTTCTTCGCCGGTCTTGAGCTGCGCGGCGTGTACTTGAGCCACGGAAGCCGAGGCCAGCGGGTCGACATCGAAACGGCTGAATACTTCGCTGATCTTCTTGCCTAACTGTTCTTCGATCAGCGTCATCGACTGCTGGGAGTCGAACGGTGGCACGCGGTCCTGCAGCAACATCAGCTCGTCGGCGATGTCTTCCGGCAGCAGGTCGCGGCGGGTGGAGAGGATCTGCCCGAACTTGATGAAGATCGGCCCCAGGTCCTGCAACGCCAGGCGTAGACGTGCGCCACGGCTCAGCTCCAGCGGCTTGCGCGGGAACCAGCGCCACGGCAGCACGTAGCGCACCGCAAGCAGGAACCACGGCAAGGGCAGGGCGAACAGCAGGTCATCGAGGCGGTAGCGGATTACGACGCGCTGGATACGAAACAAACGGCGGACGGCGAGCAGCTTCATGCGTTATCGCTTGGATCAAGGGAACGGCTCAGGCGCTCGAAGCGGGCCTCAAGGCGTTCCAGGTCGATTTTGGCCTTGTCGAGTTCACGAAAGCGCGCTTGCGCTTCTCGTTCTCCGACCAGGGTGCGCGATTCTTCGCTCAAGTATTCGGCAAGGTTCTGGTTGAGGCTGGCGAAGCCTTGCTGGTACCAGCGTTTACGGCTGCGCAGGTGGCCGCTGATCAGTTGGGTGGCGACGGGGCCGATCCAGCGTGACAGCTCATACTCCCAATCCAGTTCCAGGTCTTGCAGCACGGCAGCCAAGTCCATCAGTACTGAACTGTCGCCCTCCAGCTCCACTTCGGCGCTGTGCAGGATAGCGGTCTTGTTGCGGCTCAAGGCCAGGTGCAACAGGCTCGACGCCGGTGCACGCAGGGTACAGTCGGCTTCGGCGGCCCAGTCGCTGGCGAGCAGCAGGCCTTCATCGCTGGGCAGGATGAACAGCTGCAAGGCAGGGCTGCGGCAGTCGACGGCAATGATCTTGCCGTTGAGGTGCGCGAGCCGCGCCAGGGCGGTGCTGTCCAGGCGCAGCACACGGTTGAGGCCGTGTTCCACGCTGGCGAGAAGACCGGCGAGCAACATCAGGGCTTGATGCCGCGATGAAGGGCGACGATGCCGGAGGTCATGTTGTGGTAGGTCACGCGGTCGAAACCGGCTTCTACCATCATCGACTTCAGGGTTTCCTGGTCGGGGTGCATGCGGATCGACTCGGCCAGGTAGCGATAGCTCTCGGCGTCATTGGTGATCAGCTTGCCCATCAACGGCATGAAGGCGAAGGAATAGGTGTCGTAGACCTTGGACATCAGCGCGTTGGTCGGCTTGGAGAACTCCAGCACCAACAGGCGGCCGCCCGGCTTGAGCACGCGCAGCATGGAACGGATCGCGTCTTCCTTGTGGGTGACGTTGCGCAGGCCGAAGGCGATGGTCACGCAATCGAAATGGTTGTCCGGGAACGGCAGTTTTTCCGCGTCGGCCTGGACGAATTCGATATTGCCGGCGACACCTTTGTCCAGCAGGCGGTCGCGACCGACCTTGAGCATCGAACCATTGATGTCCGCCAGCACCACCTGGCCGGTGGGGCCGACGAGCTTGGAGAACTTGGCGGCCAAATCGCCCGTGCCGCCGGCGATGTCCAACACACGGTTGCCGGTGCGCACGCCCGACAGCTCGATGGTGAAGCGCTTCCACAGGCGGTGCATGCCGCCCGACAGCACATCGTTCATCAGGTCGTACTTGGCGGCCACGGAGTGGAACACCTCAGCGACTTTTTCCGCCTTCTGGCTTTCCGGGACGTTCTTGAAACCGAAGTGAGTGGTGGGTTCGGCATCGCTGCCTTTGCGCTGATCAGTCATATCGCTGTCACCAAAAGAGAATGCGGGACATGATAATCCCCGCGACCTGCTTTGTCTTGGCAAGGCTGTAGGCACAGACGCAATCTGTAGTGAGCGGGCTTGCCCCGCGCTGGGTGGCGGAGCCGCCCTAAATCCTGTCGGCGCGGTCTGCCTGGCATATCGGGTGGCTCGATTGGGGCCGCTTCGCAGCCCAGCGCGGGGCAAGCCCGCTCACTACAGATTGTATGGATGCGTATGGGTAAGATAACCGACTACCGAGACCTTTTGCCGCATAGAAGGTGTCCATACAGTTATAAAGAGGAGTCATTGCAATGGCCCGTATTACCGTTGAACGTGCACATACCTTGGGTAAGGAAGGCGCACGGGCGAAGGCCGAGAAGTTGGCGCACAAACTCAAGGAGCAATATGGCCTGGAGCCGTCGTGGTCCGGCGATACCTTGAACCTCAAGCGCTCGGGGGTTAAAGGCACCGTGTTAGTGGCCGATGAGTCGCTGCGTATTGATGTGGAACTGGGCCTGTTGATGTCGGCCATGAGCGGCACTATCAAGTCTGAAATCGAGAAGGCATTGGATAAGGCGCTGGCTTGATTCACTGCGCTTAGGGTGCCGATTCTAATTTTTCGCCCTACTTTGTGCCCAAGCCCTCAACTCCTGCGGGCCGTTCCGCCACCCTATTTTGCGTGAGGTGCACCATGGCCAAAGTTATTTTGAAGAAAAAAACCGACGTTCAGTCCACTGCCCTGAGTGACGTTAGAAGCTATGCCCGCAAGATCTGGCTGGCGGGTCTTGGCGCATATGCCAAGGTCGGCAGCGAGTACTTCAAGGAGCTGGTCAAGACTGGTCAACATGTTGAAAGTAAAGGCAAAAAAGTTGTGGTTGAACAACTTGATGCTGCCAACAGTCAGATTGACCAAGTAAAGAGTAATGTCTCCAGCGTCAAAGGCCTGGTAGAAGTTCAACTGGATAAAGTTGAAAAAGCCTTTGACACGCGTGTTGCAAGTGCCTTGAATCGGATCGGCATTGCGTCTAAACATGACGTGGAGACACTCTCTGCTAAGCTCGAAGAGCTGACGGCATTGCTCGAACGTGTCGCGCGTAAACACTAAGGAGACAACGGGATGGCTGTTCAAAAGAAAACTCAGAAAGAAGGCAGCTCGTGGATCGGGGAAGTTGAAAAATATTCCCGTAAGATCTGGCTTGCTGGTTTAGGCGTGTACTCGAAGGTTAGCAGTGACGGCGGTAAATACTTCGAGACCCTGGTTAAAGACGGCGAGAAGGCCGAGAAGTTGACCAAGACTACAGTGGGTAAGAAAGTAGAGGCGGCAAAGGCAAGCGCGGGTTCTGCCAAGTCGAGCATTTCTGACACTTGGGGCAAGTTGGAAGAGACTTTCGATAAACGTCTCAACAGTGCCATTTCGCGGCTGGGCGTTCCCAGCAAAGCGGAGTTGAAGACGCTGCACAGCAAGGTCGATACCCTGACCAAGCAAATCGAAAAACTCACTGGCGCTAAAGTGGCTCCGGCCAAAACCGCAGCGGCCAAACCTGCCGCCAAGCCAGCCGCTAAAACCGCCGCTGCCAAACCTGCTGCAAAAGCCGCCGCCAAACCTCTGGTAAAAGCTGCCGCCAAGCCGGCTGCCAAACCTGCGGCCAAGGCTCCGGCTAAAGCAGCGGCCAAACCCGCCGCCAGAACTGCGGCAGCTAAACCGGCCGCCAAGCCTGCGGCTAAACCAGTTGCAGCTAAAGCCGCTGCCAAGCCTGCGGCTAAACCAGCGACTAAAACCGCCGCTGCCAAACCTGCTGCCAAGCCGGCTGTTGCGAAATCGGCAGCCAAGCCAGCCGCTGCCAAACCCGCCGCCAAGCCAGCTGTTGCAAAGCCTGTAGCTGCCAAGCCTGCGGCGAAACCTGCCGCGGCGAAGAAACCAGCAGTGGCCAAGAAGCCCGCAGCGAAGCCTGCTGTTGCAGCCAAACCTGCCACGCCAGCACCGGCTGCTTCAACAGCCAACTCGGTGTCCGCGCCGACGCATGCGGCTACTGCCTCGACTGCAACGCCGGTAACCCCGACGCCATCCAGTCAGCCCTGATTCTTTCGGGGCACAAAAAACGCCCGGCCTGTGAAGGTTGGGCGTTTTTCATTGCGATCGGATAAGCACTGCACTTCCCATGTGGGAGGG
>NZ_JBOICG010000245.1:0-5776 GCF_050739995.1 Pseudomonas sp.
GCCGTGTGCAGATCGAGGCGCTGCTTGAAGAGCGCAACTTGCCGTTGACGCTTTTGGATGGTCAGTCGCACCTGGCCCTGGCGGCCTGTGATGCTGTGCTGATCGCTTCGGGCACTGCGACCTTGGAAGCCTTGCTGTACAAACGTCCGATGGTCGTGGCCTATCGCTTGGCGCCGCTGACGTTCTGGATTCTCAAGCGCATGGTTAAAAGCCCCTACATCTCCTTGCCGAACCTGTTGGCCCAGCGCCTGTTGGTGCCGGAGTTGTTGCAGGACGATGCGACGCCTGAAGCCCTGGCGCAAACCGTACTTCCCTTGATCGATGGCGGCGAAGAGCAGACCCGCGGCTTTGACGATATTCACCGTACCCTGCGTCGTGATGCGTCGAACCAGGCAGCGGATGCCGTGCTCACCTTGATCGGCGCAAAGCAGGAAACCCTATGACGACGCAAATGGGACTGGATTTCAGCCTGGTTGCCGAAGCCCACGAGCTGGTGGCCGGCGTTGATGAAGTCGGACGCGGCCCGCTCTGCGGCGCTGTTGTCACGGCGGCGGTGATTCTCGACCCGAGCCGTCCGATCCTCGGTCTCAACGACTCGAAAAAACTCACAGAAGCGCGCCGCGAGAAGCTTTTCGACGAGATCTGTGAGAAGGCCCTGAGCTGGCATATTGCTCGGGCTGAAGTCGAGGAAATCGATGAGCTTAATATTCTCCATGCCACCATGCTGGCCATGCAGCGCGCCGTCGAGGGCCTGCACATCACGCCAAAAATGGCGATGATCGACGGTAACCGTTGCCCGAAATTGACGATGCCGGCTGAAGCGGTCGTCAAGGGCGACAGCAAGGTTCCTGCCATTGCTGCGGCCTCGATCCTGGCCAAGGTCAGCCGGGACCGTGAAATGGCTGCTTTCGAATTGATCTACCCCGGCTACGGCATTGGCGGTCACAAGGGTTATCCCACACCCGTTCATCTGGAAGCCTTGGCTCGCCTGGGGCCAACGCCGATCCACCGTCGCTCGTTCGCCCCGGTTCGCCTGGCCTACGAGGCGCGGGAGAGCCTCAACGAGGTGTAGTCGCGAGGCTGATGTTTTGCTCAAGGCCCGGTACAATCCGGGCCTTGTTGTTTCCACGTATAAGACAGGATCACTATGCCGGCTTCATTCGTTCATCTACGCCTGCACACTGAATACTCCCTGGTCGACGGCCTGGTACGGATCAAACCGCTGGTCAAAACCCTGGTGGGCATGAACATGCCTGCGGTGGCGGTGACCGATCAGAACAACATGTGCTCCCTGGTCAAGTTCTACAAGAACGCCATGGGCGCCGGGATCAAGCCGATCTGTGGCGCCGACTTGTGGCTGTCCAACAAAGACCCGGATAACCCCCTGAGTCGCATCAGCCTGCTGGCGATGAACGGCGTCGGTTATCGCAACCTCACCGAACTGATTTCCCGTGGCTTTATCGACGGTCAGCGCAATGGTTCGATCATCATCGAGCGCGAGTGGGTAGCCGAAGCCAGCGAAGGCCTGATCATGCTGTCGGCGGCCAAGGAGGGCGAGATCGGTATCGCGCTGCTCGGCGGTAATCCGCAGGAGGCCGAAGTACTGGCCAGCGAGTGGATGAAGGTCTTCCCCGAGCGTTTCTACTTGGAAGTCCAGCGCACCAACCGTCCCAACGATGAAGAGCATTTGCACGCTGCCGTGGCGCTGGCCGACAAGCTGGGCGCGCCGTTGGTGGCGACCAACGATGTGCGTTTCATCAAGAAAGAAGATTTTGAAGCCCACGAAACCCGTGTGTGCATCGGCGAAGGTCGGGCCCTGGATGACCCGCGCCGCTCGAAAAACTACAGCGAAGAGCAATACCTCAAAAGCGCCGAGGAGATGGCTGAGCTGTTCAGCGACCTGCCCGAGGCCCTGGAAAACTCGGTCGAGATCGCCAAGCGCTGCAACATTGAAGTGAAGCTGGGCAAGCACTTCCTGCCCAACTTCCCGATTCCCGATGGCATGACCATCGACGAGTATTTCCGCAAGGTATCCTTCGACGGCCTGGAGGAGCGGCTGACCGTTCTCCTGCCCAAGGACACCACCGAAGACTACGACGCCAAGCGCCAAGTGTACGTCGATCGGCTGAATTTCGAGCTGGATATCATTATCCAGATGGGGTTCCCCGGTTACTTCCTGATCGTGATGGACTTTATCCAGTGGGCCAAGAACAACGGTGTGCCGGTTGGCCCAGGCCGGGGGTCAGGTGCTGGTTCGCTGGTGGCCTATGTGCAGAAGATCACCGACCTCGACCCGCTGGAATATGACCTGCTGTTCGAACGGTTCCTGAACCCGGAACGGGTTTCCATGCCCGACTTCGACGTCGACTTTTGCATGGACGGCCGTGACCGTGTGATCGAATACGTGGCCGAGAAATATGGCCGCAACGCTGTAAGCCAGATCATCACTTTCGGTTCCATGGCGGCGAAAGCTGTAATCCGTGACGTGGCCCGTGTGCAGGGCAAGTCCTACGGTTTGGCCGATCGCCTGTCGAAGATGATCCCGTTCGAAGTCGGCATGACCCTGGAAAAGGCGTTTGAGCAGGAAGAGATCCTGCGTGACTTCATCAAGGTCGATGAAGAAGCCGCCGAAATCTGGGACATGGCCCGCAAGCTCGAAGGTGTGGTGCGTAACGTCGGTAAACACGCCGGTGGCGTGGTTATTGCCCCGACCAAGCTCACCGACTTCTCGCCGATCTATTGCGATGAAGAAGGCGATGGCCTGGTTACCCAGTTCGACAAGGACGACGTGGAAGCGGCCGGCCTGGTGAAGTTCGACTTCCTGGGGCTGCGGACCCTGACGATCATCGACTGGGCGCTCAAGACCATCAACCGTGACCGCGCCAAGGTCAATGAAGAGCCGCTGGATATTGCGTTTATCCCGCTGGACGACAAACCGACCTACGCCTTGCTGCAAAAAGCCGAAACCACGGCGGTGTTCCAGCTTGAATCCCGGGGCATGAAGGAGCTGATCAAGAAGCTCAAGCCTGACTGCCTTGAAGACTTGATCGCACTGGTGGCCCTGTTCCGTCCGGGGCCTTTGCAATCGGGCATGGTGGATGACTTCATCAACCGTAAGCACGGCCGTGCCGAGCTGGCGTACCCGCACTCCGACTATCAGTACGAGGGCCTCAAGCCAGTACTGGCGCCGACCTACGGCATCATCCTGTACCAGGAACAGGTGATGCAGATCGCCCAGGTGATGGCTGGCTACACCCTCGGTGGCGCGGACATGCTGCGTCGTGCCATGGGTAAGAAGAAGCCCGAGGAGATGGCCAAGCAGCGCGGCGGTTTCATTGAAGGTTGCGCCACCAACAATATCGATGCCGACCTGGCCGGCAACATTTTCGACCTGGTGGAAAAATTCGCCGGTTACGGCTTCAACAAATCCCACTCCGCCGCCTATGGCCTGGTGTCGTACCAAACCGCTTGGCTTAAAGCCCACTACCCGGCGCCGTTCATGGCGGCGGTACTTTCGGCGGACATGCATAACACCGACAAGGTCGTGACCTTGATCGAGGAAGTGCGCACCATGAAGCTGCGCCTCGATGCGCCGGACGTGAACGCCTCGGAGTTCAAGTTCACGGTGAACGACGAAGGCCGTATCATTTATGGCCTGGGCGCGATTAAGGGCGTGGGTGAAGGCCCGGTGGAAGCCATCACCGAAGCGCGCCAGGACGGGCCGTTCAAGGACTTGTTCGACTTCTGCGCGCGGGTTGACCTCAAGCGCATCAACAAGCGAACCCTTGATGGCCTGATCCGCAGCGGTGCCCTCGACCGTCTCGGCCCCTACTTTCATGATGAGCCGAAGGCTTACCAGGCCAACATCGACCGCAACCGTGCGGTACTGTTGACCGCCATGGAAGAGGCGATCAAGGCCGCCGAACAGACTGCCCGTACCCATGACAGCGGTCACGCTGACTTGTTTGGTGGGTTGTTCGTCGAAGAAGACGCCGATGTGTACGCGAACCATCGCAAGGCCAAGGAGCTGACCCTCAAGGAGCGCCTCAAAGGTGAGAAAGACACCTTGGGCCTGTACCTGACCGGTCACCCGATAGACGAATACGAAGGGGAAATCCGTCGTTTTGCCCGTCAGCGCATCATTGACCTGAAGCCTGCACGGGATACCCAGACTGTCGCCGGCATGATCATCGCCCTGCGAGTGATGAAGAACAAGAAGGGCGACAAGATGGGTTTCATCACCCTTGACGACCGTTCGGGACGGATCGAGGCGTCGTTGTTTGCCGATGCGTTCCATTCTGCCCAGTCGCTGCTGCAGACCGACGCCATGGTGGTGGTGGAAGGGGAGGTCAGCAATGATGACTTCTCCGGTGGTCTGCGTCTGCGGATCAAACGGGTGATGAGCATGGAAGATGCCCGTACCAACCTTGCGGAAAGCCTGCGCTTGAAGGTCAAGACCGAGGCGCTCAAGGGCGATCAGCTACGCTGGTTGGGTGACCTGCTCAAACGCCACCGTGGCGCGTGTCCTGTGACCATGGAATACACCGGTAACGATGCCAAGGCGATGTTGCAGTTCGGCGAGACGTGGCGAATTGACCCCGCGGATGGCTTGATTCAAGCTTTGCGTGACCAGTTCGGGCGAGACAACGTCTTCCTCCAATACCGCTGACGGTCAGAGCGCCTGACCTCGGCTGAACATTTAATCTCGACCTAAACGCGCCTCTCCCTTAAGGTAGGGCGCGAATAGACAACCGGCTGGCCAGGCACTCCTTGGCCGTCGACCCAAGACGGACGCTTATGAACCCGAATTTTCTTGATTTCGAACAGCCGATCGCTGACCTGCAAGCCAAGATCGAAGAGCTGCGCCTGGTCGGCAATGACAATTCGCTGAATATCGGCGATGAAATCTCCCGCCTGCAAGACAAGAGCAAAACGCTGACCGAAGACATCTTCGGCAAGCTGACCAGCTGGCAGATCGCGCGCCTGGCTCGCCACCCGCGCCGTCCATACACCCTGGACTACATTGACCATATCTTCACCGAGTTCGACGAGCTGCATGGCGACCGCCACTTCTCCGACGACGCGGCCATCGTGGGCGGTATCGCTCGCCTGGACGACCAACCGGTGATGGTGATCGGTCACCAGAAAGGCCGTGAAGTGCGCGAGAAAGTCCGTCGCAACTTCGGCATGCCGCGTCCGGAAGGCTATCGCAAGGCTTGCCGTCTGATGGAGATGGCTGAGCGCTTCAAGATGCCGATCCTGACCTTCATCGATACGCCGGGTGCTTACCCAGGCATCGACGCTGAAGAGCGCAACCAGAGCGAGGCGATTGCCTGGAACCTGCGCGTCATGGCCCGCCTGAAAACCCCAATCATCGCCACCGTGATTGGTGAAGGTGGTTCCGGCGGTGCACTGGCTATCGGCGTCTGCGACCAGTTGAACATGCTGCAGTATTCGACTTACGCGGTGATCTCGCCGGAAGGTTGTGCTTCGATCCTGTGGAAAACCGCAGAAAAGGCGCCTGACGCTGCAGAAGCCATGGGTATTACCGCTGATCGCCTCAAAGGCCTGGGTATCGTGGACAAAGTGATCGCCGAGCCATTGGGCGGCGCTCACCGTGACCCGGCTGCCGCTGCGGCGACTATCCGCGCTGAACTGGGCTCGCAACTGGCGATGCTCAAGAAGCTGGATAACGAAGCGTTGCTGGCCCGTCGTTACGAGCGTCTGATGAGCTACGGTCTCTGATCAAATACTGATCTGGCAGACAATGCTGTAC
>NZ_JBOICG010000246.1:0-8019 GCF_050739995.1 Pseudomonas sp.
GTTCGAAAGAGCCGATGGGTCGGTTGTACGGGATACGTGGAGGCTTAACCCCAAACTATATCTATAGAGGTAATCATGGCAACTGTTTCCATGCGCGACATGCTCAAGGCCGGTGTACACTTCGGTCACCAGACCCGTTACTGGAACCCGAAAATGGGTAAATACATTTTCGGCGCGCGTAACAAGATCCACATCATCAACCTTGAAAAAACCCTGCCAATGTTCAACGAAGCTCTGACTTTCGTAGAGCGTCTGGCCCAGGGCAAAAACAAGATCCTGTTCGTCGGCACCAAGCGTTCCGCTGGCAAGATCGTTGCTGAAGAAGCAGCACGTTGCGGTTCGCCGTACGTCGATCACCGCTGGTTGGGCGGTATGCTGACCAACTTCAAAACCATCCGTGCTTCCATCAAGCGTCTGCGTGACCTTGAAGTACAAGCCGAAGACGGTACTTTCGCCAAGCTGACCAAGAAAGAAGCGCTGATGCGCTCCCGTGACCTGGAAAAGCTCGATCGTTCCCTGGGTGGTATCAAGGACATGGGCGGTCTGCCTGACGCACTGTTCGTTATCGACGTTGATCACGAGCGTATCGCGATCACCGAAGCCAACAAGCTGGGCATCCCTGTTATCGGCGTAGTCGATACCAACAGCAGCCCGGAAGGCGTTGACTACATCATCCCAGGCAACGATGACGCAATCCGCGCTATCCAGCTGTACATGGGTTCGATGGCTGACGCTGTAATCCGTGGTCGCAACCACGTTGCTGGTGGTACCGAGCAGTTCGCTGAAGAAGCTCCGGTAGCTGCCGCTGAGTAATTGACGCCCTGGCGTTGACTCAGTAAGCAAAAAGGGGGCTTGGCCCCCTTTTTGCCACCTCGAAAACCGTTTGTCGGCAGCGCAGCTACATCATCTGTAACGTGCAGCGGCCTACAAAGGAGATTCGGGAAGAATTGATCGCCCGTTTGATCGGGTGGAATGGTTGAAAACCTATCCAAGAGGATTTTGAAATGGCAGAGATTACTGCAGCGTTGGTTAAAGAACTGCGTGAGCGTACCGGCGAAGGCATGATGGATTGCAAAAAGGCCTTGACCAAGGCCGGCGGCGACATCGAAAAAGCCATCGACGACATGCGTGCTTCCGGCGCCATCAAGGCTGCCAAGAAAGCAGGCAACGTTGCTGCTGAAGGCGCAATCGCTCTGAAGGAAGACGGTAAATCCGCAGTTCTGCTGGAAGTGAACTCGCAGACTGACTTCCTGGCTCTGCAAGATGACTTCAAGGCATTCGTTGCTGCCAGCGTTGAAAAAGCATTCGCTGACAAGCTGACTACCGTTGAGCCTCTGATCGAAGCTCAAGAAGCTGCTCGCCTGGTACTGGTCGGCAAAGTTGGCGAAAACGTCAACATTCGTCGCCTGACCCGCGTTGAAGGTGATGTTGTTGGTGGTTACCTGCACGGCAACAAGATCGGTGTAGCCGTTGTTCTGAAAGGCGGCGACGTTGAGCTGGCCAAGGACATCGCTATGCACGTAGCGGCAACCAACCCTGAATTCCTGCTGCCATCGGAAGTTTCCGCTGAAGCGATCGAACGTGAGAAGGGTGTGTTCCTGACCCTGAACGCCGACAAGATCGCTGGCAAGCCAGAAAACATTGTTGAGAACATGGTCAAAGGCCGTATCAGCAAGTTCCTGGCTGAAGCGAGCCTGGTTGAGCAGGCGTTCGTCAAGAACCCTGAAATCAAGGTTGGCGAACTGGCTAAGAAAGCCGGTGCTGAAATCGTTTCCTTCACTTACTTCAAAGTAGGCGAAGGCATCGAGAAGCCGGTCGACAACTTCGCTGAAGAAGTTGCTGCCCAGCTGGCTGCCGCCAAGCAATAAGACGGTTTTCAACTGTCGCCCGAAAGAGGCTGCCCGCTCACGCGCGCAGCCTCTTTTCAAATGGGAAGGCCAATTTTATTTGGTTTCCTTTCGGAACTGGCTTACAAAGCCGTGTTCCGATGGCGCTGTGATAGCGTCCAGCTAGAGTGAACGCAAGCCGTAAACGGCTCGCCAAGAATTTTTTAAAAATACGCCGCAGGAGAGATTCGCAATGGCTCAGCAGGGCAGTGGTCATCAGGCTCGCTATAAACGCATTCTACTCAAGCTTAGCGGCGAGGCCCTGATGGGCTCGGAAGAGTTCGGGATCGATCCCAAGGTGCTCGATCGCATGGCGCTTGAAGTTGGCCAGTTGGTCGGTATCGGTGTTCAGGTCGGCCTGGTGATTGGTGGCGGCAACCTGTTCCGTGGCGCGGCGCTGAGCGCGGCCGGTATGGATCGGGTCACCGGTGACCACATGGGCATGCTGGCCACTGTGATGAACGCCTTGGCCATGCGTGACGCCCTGGAGCGCGCCAATATCTCGGCTATCGTGATGTCGGCTATTTCCATGGTTGGCGTGACCGATCACTATGATCGCCGCAAAGCTATGCGCCATCTGAACTCCAAGGAAGTGGTGATCTTCGCCGCCGGCACGGGTAACCCGTTTTTCACCACCGACTCGGCAGCGTGCCTGCGCGCCATCGAGATCGATGCTGACGTGGTACTCAAGGCTACCAAGGTGGACGGCGTATACACCGCAGACCCATTCAAAGACCCGCATGCCGAGAAGTTCGATCATCTGACCTACGATGAAGTGCTGGATCGCAAGCTGGGCGTGATGGACCTGACGGCTATTTGCCTGTGCCGCGACCACAAGATGCCGCTGCGCGTATTTAACATGAACAAGCCCGGCGCCCTGCTGAATATCGTACACGGCGGCGCGGAAGGGACTCTGATCGAGGAAGGCCAACAATGATCAACGAAATCAAGAAAGACGCCCAAGCGCGTATGCAGAAGTCCCTGGAGTCTCTGAGCCACGCGTTCGGCCAGATTCGTACCGGCAAGGCGCACCCGAGCATTCTGGGCAGCGTGATGGTGCCTTACTACGGTTCCGACACTCCGCTGAGCGGCGTCGCCAACGTGACCGTCAAAGATTCGCGCACCCTGCAAGTCGTGGCCTTCGAGCGCAACATGCTCGCAGCTGTCGACAAGGCTATCCAGAGCGCCGGCCTGAACCTCAACCCGACCAACCTGGGTGAGTTGCTGTTGATCTCCATGCCGGCCCTGACTGAAGAAACCCGTAAGGGCTTCACCAAGCAGGCCCGTAGCGCCGCGGAAGACGCGCGTGTTGCCGTGCGCAACATCCGTCGCGATGCGCTGGGTGACCTGAAGAAACTGGTCAAGGACAAAGAAATCAGCGAAGACGAAGAGCGTCGTGCCGTCGCCGATATCGACAAGTTGACCAAGGACGCCGAGGCTCAGATTACCAAGGCGACTGAAGAAAAAGAAAAGGACCTGATGGCCGTATAAAGGGTCAGGACGCCTTCATGGAAAAGACCAAGCAGACTGTGCCCTCCGTGGTACCGCGCCATGTCGCGATCATCATGGATGGGAATAATCGCTGGGCGAAAAAACGCTTTATGCCGGGTGTCGCCGGGCATAAAGCGGGTGTCGATGCGGTGCGCGCCGTCATTGAGGTGTGTGCCGAGGCCAAGGTTGAAGTGTTGACCCTGTTTGCCTTCTCCAGCGAGAACTGGCAGCGGCCAGCCGATGAAGTCAGTGCCTTGATGGACCTGTTCTTCAAGGCGCTGCGGCGCGAGGCCAAGCGCCTCAACGACAACAACATCAGTCTGCGCATCATTGGTGATCGCTCGCGGTTCCATCCGGAGCTGCAAGCGGCCATGCGTGAAGCTGAGGCTATCACCGCCGGTGCCAACCGCTTTGTGTTGCAAATTGCAGCCAACTACGGTGGCCAGTGGGATATTGCCCAGGCTGCGCAACGGCTTGCCCGCGAAGTGCAGGCCGGCCATCTGCGGCCAGAAGACATTACGCCCGAACTGTTGCAAACCTGCCTGGTAACCGGCGACCTGCCGTTGCCGGACCTGTGCATCCGTACCGGTGGTGAGCATCGCATCAGCAATTTCCTGCTGTGGCAGCTGGCCTACACCGAGCTGTACTTCTCCGACCTGTTCTGGCCGGACTTCAAACACGATGCCATGCGTAACGCATTGGCCGATTTCGCTTCCCGTCAGCGTCGCTTCGGTAAAACGAGCGAACAGATCGAAGCTGGAGCCCGGGTTTAAATGCTTAAACAACGAATCATCACGGCACTGATCCTGCTGCCAATCGCCTTGTGCGGGTTTTTCCTGCTCGACGGCTCCGGCTTTGCGCTGTTTATCGGCTTGGTCGTGACGCTCGGTGCCTGGGAGTGGGCGCGCCTGGCGGGCTTCAGTGCTCAACTGCCACGTGTGGTGTACGCCGCATTCGTCGCGCTGTCGCTGTTCCTGATGCATACCCTGTCGAGCATCATCGTGCCTTGGGTGCTGGGTGCCGCGGTGTTGTGGTGGGCGCTGGCGACATTCCTGGTGTTGAGCTATCCGCGCACCAGTGGCCACTGGTCCAGCGTGGCGTGCAAGCTGGTGATTGGCTTGTTGATTCTGCTTCCCGCCTGGCAAGGGTTGGTGGAGATCAAGAATTCGTCCATGGGCAACTGGTTGATCATGGCGGTGATGGTGCTGGTCTGGGGGGCCGATATTGGCGCCTACTTCTCTGGTCGGGCGTTCGGCAAGCGTAAGTTGGCGCCGGCGGTCAGCCCGGGCAAGAGCTGGGAAGGTGTCTACGGCGGCCTGGCATTGACGCTGGTGATCACGCTGGTCGTCGGCGTTGTGCGCGAGTGGTCGGTGAAGGAGATCTTCCTGGCGCTGTTGGGCACGGCCATCGTCGTATTTGTTTCTGTGGTGGGTGACCTCACTGAAAGCATGTTCAAGCGCCAGGCGGGTATCAAGGACAGCAGCAACCTGCTGCCGGGTCATGGTGGCGTATTGGATCGTATCGACAGTCTCACCGCCGCGATTCCGATCTTTGCCGTGCTGTTGTGGATGACTGCCTCGTGAGCCGCCTGCAGCAAGTCACCGTGCTGGGGGCGACGGGTTCGGTAGGGCTGAGCACCTTGGATGTGATCGCCCGTCATCCTGATCGTTACCAGGTATTTGCCCTGACCGGTTTTACCCGATTGAACGAGTTGCTGGCCCTGTGCGTGCGCCACTCCCCGCGCTTTGCTGTCGTGCCTGAAGCGGCCGCTGCGCGTGGTTTGCAGGAGGGGCTTCGGGCTGCCGGCCTTGCCACTGAGGTGTTGGTAGGCGAGGCGGGGTTGTGCCAAGTGTCGGCCGACGCCGAGGTTGATACCGTCGTGGCTGCAATTGTCGGCGCGGCGGGCTTGCGCCCTACGCTGGCGGCAGTCGATGCGGGCAAGAAGATTCTGCTGGCTAATAAAGAAGCCTTGGTTATGTCCGGCGCGCTCTTTATGCAGGCGGTGCGCAAGAGTGGCGCAGTGCTGTTGCCCCTCGACAGCGAACACAACGCGATCTTCCAGTGCATGCCGGGTGACTTTGCCCGTGGCTTGAGTCAGGTGGGTGTGCGTCGGATTTTGCTGACCGCCTCCGGTGGGCCGTTTCGGCAAACACCTTTGACGCAGCTGGAGCATGTATCTCCGGATCAGGCGTGCGCGCACCCGAACTGGTCCATGGGGCGCAAGATTTCCGTGGATTCGGCGAGCATGATGAACAAGGGCCTGGAGCTGATCGAGGCTTGCTGGCTGTTCGATGCGCGCCCTGATCAGGTTGAGGTGGTGATTCACCCGCAAAGCGTGATTCATTCCCTGGTCGATTACGTGGATGGTTCGGTGTTGGCGCAGTTGGGCAACCCTGATATGCGCACACCCATCGCCAATGCCCTGGCTTGGCCGGAACGTATTGATTCCGGTGTTGCGCCGCTGGACCTGTTTGCGATTGCCCGGCTGGACTTCGAAGCACCGGACGAGCAGCGCTTTCCGTGCCTGCGCCTGGCGCGGCAGGCGGCCGAGGCGGGTAACAGCGCGCCGGCGATGCTCAATGCCGCCAATGAGGTGGCAGTGGCTGCGTTTCTTGATCAGCGCATCCGCTTTCCGCAGATCGCGAGTATTATCGAGGACGTCCTGAGTCTGGAGCCTGTAGTGGCTGTCGACGACCTGGGCGCTGTGTTTGAGGCGGATATGAAGGCCCGAGGCCTGGCTGAGCAATGGTTGAATCGCAACGCGCGTTAGTCTGCAGGTGGGTTTGAGCCTTCAGGTACTGGATTGAAAGGCGGAGAAATTAGATGAGTGCGCTCTACATGATTGTCGGCACCCTGGTTGCTCTGGGTGTGTTGGTGACCTTCCACGAATTCGGCCACTTTTGGGTGGCGCGTCGTTGCGGCGTCAAGGTATTGCGCTTTTCAGTCGGTTTCGGCATGCCCTTGCTGCGTTGGCATGATCGCCGTGGCACCGAGTTCGTGATTGCCGCCATTCCGTTGGGTGGCTACGTCAAAATGCTGGATGAGCGCGAAGGCGAGGTGCCGGCGGACCAGTTGGACCAGTCCTTCAATCGCAAGACCGTTCGTCAGCGTATCGCCATTGTCGCGGCTGGCCCGATTGCCAACTTCCTGTTGGCGATGGTGTTTTTCTGGGTCTTGGCCATGTTGGGCAGCCAGCAGGTGCGTCCGGTCATCGGTGCGGTCGAGGTTGACAGCATGGCGGCCAAGGCTGGCCTTGTCGCTGGGCAGGAAATTGTTTCTATTGATGGCGAACCGACCACTGGTTGGGGGGCGGTCAATCTGCAGTTGGTACGACGCTTGGGTGAAAGCGGTACTGTCAGTGTGGTGGTGCGCGATCAGGATTCCACCGCCGAGATGGCGCGTGAGTTGACCCTGGATCATTGGCTCAAGGGTTCGGATGAGCCTGATCCGATCAAGTCCCTGGGGATTCGCCCGTGGCGACCGGCTTTGCCGCCGGTGCTGGCGGAGCTGGACCCGAAAGGTCCGGCCCAGGCTGCTGGTCTGAAAACCGGCGATCGCCTGTTGGCCCTGGATGGCCAGGCGTTGGGCGACTGGCAGCAAGTGGTCGACCTGGTGCGTGTGCGACCTGATACCAAAATTGTGCTGAAAGTTGAGCGTGATGGTGCTCAAATCGACGTCCCCGTGACCTTGTCGGTTCGTGGGGAGGCCAAGGCTGCCGGGGGGTACCTGGGGGCTGGGGTCAAAGGTGTCGAGTGGCCGCCATCAATGGTTCGAGAGGTCAGTTTTGGGCCGTTGGCCGCAATCGGCGAAGGCGCGAAACGCACCTGGACCATGAGCGTGCTGACCCTCGAATCCCTCAAAAAAATGTTGTTCGGCGAGCTCTCGGTAAAAAACTTGAGTGGGCCGATAACCATTGCTAAAGTGGCGGGCGCTTCTGCCCAGTCGGGCGTCGCGGATTTCCTGAACTTCCTGGCTTATCTGAGTATTAGCCTTGGGGTTCTGAATTTGCTGCCCATTCCAGTATTGGATGGGGGGCATCTGCTGTTTTATCTGGTCGAGTGGGTGCGTGGTCGCCCCTTGTCGGATCGGGTGCAGGGTTGGGGGATACAGATCGGTATCAGTTTGGTGGTTGGAGTGATGTTGTTAGCTCTGGTCAACGATCTGGGACGTCTGTAACGCTTCGCTGAATTGCGAATCTGCCGCATTGTGCGGCAGTTTGTTTATTGCCAGTTGGAATAAGAAAGGACTTCATGAAACGTCTGCTGCTAACTGCGGTTCTCACCGTATTGATGATCGCCGAAGTTCACGCCGAGTCCTTCACTATCTCCGATATTCGCGTCAACGGCCTCCAGCGGGTATCCGCAGGTAGCGTCTTTGGTGCCTTGCCGTTGAACGTCGGGGAACAGGCTGATGATCGTCGCCTGGTGGAATCCACTCGTGCGCTGTTCAAAACCGGGTTCTTTCAAGATATCCAACTGGGTCGCGAAGGTAACGTCCTCGTCATCACTGTCGTCGAGCGACCTTCTGTCGCCAGTATCGAGATCGAAGGCAACAAGGCGATCTCCACTGAAGACTTGATGAAAGGCCTCAAGCAATCCGGCCTTGCCGAAGGCGAGATCTTCCAGCGTGCCACCCTCGAAGG
>NZ_JBOICG010000247.1:0-3112 GCF_050739995.1 Pseudomonas sp.
ATCTAACAGCCGACATCTGTAGTGAATGTCAGTCCGCCTTCGCGAGCAAGCCCGCTCCCACAAGGAATCTGCGTGGGTATCGACATTTCCATCCGGACAAACAACAAGGGGGCGAATCTTCATCCGCCCCCTGTGTGTCCGCTTATTCCTGCGGTTCTTCTTCGTCTGCGGCAGCGTCGAGTGTTGGCTCGTCGACGTTGTCATCGCCTGCTGCGATCACCTCGCCTTCAAACTCCTCACCTTCCACTTCTTCGCCTTCGACTTCCGACGGCTCCTGGACACGCTCCAGGCCGACCAGTTTTTCGTCCTTGGCCAGCTTGATCAAGGTCACGCCCTGGGTGTTACGACCCAGGCTCGACACCTCAGCCACACGGGTACGCACCAGAGTGCCCTGGTCGGAAATCAGCATGATTTCCTCGCCATCAAGCACCTGGACCGCGCCAACCAGACGGCCGTTGCGGTCGTTGCTGACCATGGCGATCACGCCCTGGCCGCCACGCTTGTACTCCGGGAATTCGCTGATGGCGGTGCGCTTGCCATAACCACGCTCGGAAGCGGTGAGGATCTGGCTGCCTTCTTCCGGGATCAGCATCGAAATCAGCTTCTGCCCTTCCGGCAGGCGCATACCACGCACACCGCGAGCGGTACGACCCATGGCACGAACGTCGGATTCCTTGAAGCGTGTCACCTTGCCGCCGTCGGAGAACAGCATGACTTCACGCTCGCCATCGGTGATGGCGGCGGAGATCAGTACGTCGCCTTCGTCCAGCTCCAGGGCGATCAGGCCCACGCTGCGTTGACGGCTGAAGGATTCCAGCGGGGTCTTCTTCACGGTGCCTTTGGCGGTGGCCATGAAGATGAAGTGACCTTCAGTGTATTCCTCGACCGGCAGCATGGTGGTGATGTACTCATCACTGTCCAGCGGCAGCAGGTTGACCAGCGGACGACCACGGGCGGCACGGGAAGCTTCCGGGATTTCGTAGGTTTTCAGCCAGTACACCTTGCCCTTGCTGGAGAACAGCAGGAGCGTGGTGTGGCTGTTGGCGACCAGCAGGTGAGCGATGTAGTCCTCATCCTTCACGCCAGTAGCCGATTTACCTTTACCACCACGACGCTGGGCCTGGTACGCAGCCAAAGGCTGGGTCTTGGCGTAACCGCCGTGGGAGATGGTCACCACACGCTCTTCTTCCGGGATCATGTCACCCAGGGTCAGGTCGAGGCGCGCATCGAGGATCTCGGTGCGGCGCACATCGCCGTATTCGGCGCGGATCACTTCCAGTTCTTCGCGGATCACTTCCATCAGGCGCACGGCGCTGCTGAGGATGCGGATCAGCTCGCCGATCTGGTTGAGGATCTCCTGGTACTCAGCCAGCAGCTTCTCGTGCTCCAGGCCAGTCAGGCGGTGCAGGCGCAGTTCCAGGATAGCCTGGGCCTGTTCCGGCGACAGGAAGTACTTGCCTTCGCGCAGGCCGTATTGCGGGTCCAGGGTCTCCGGACGGCAAGAGTCGGCGCCGGCACGCTCAACCATGGCCACCACAGCGCTGGATTCCCAAGGTGTGCTGATCAGCGCTTCCTTGGCTTCCGATGGGGTTGGCGAAGCCTTGATCAGTGCGATAACCGGGTCGATGTTCGACAGCGCAACCGCCTGGCCTTCCAGGATGTGGCCGCGTTCGCGGGCCTTGCGCAGCTCGAACACGGTACGACGGGTAACCACTTCACGTCGGTGACGGACGAAGGCTTCCAGCAGATCCTTGAGGTTCAGGATGCGCGGGCGGCCGTCGATCAGCGCAACCACGTTGATACCAAACACGCTTTGCAGCTGGGTCTGGGCGTAGAGGTTGTTGAGGATCACCTCAGGCACTTCGCCACGACGCAGCTCGATCACGACGCGCATACCGTCCTTGTCGGACTCGTCGCGCAGTTCGGTAATGCCTTCGAGCTTCTTCTCTTTAACCAGCTCGGCGATCTTCTCGATCAGACGCGCCTTGTTCAGCTGGTACGGGAGTTCGGTGATGACGATCTGCTGGCGGCCACCGACCTTGTCGATGTCTTCGATGATCGAGCGGGCGCGCATGTAAATGCGGCCGCGACCGGTGCGGTAGGCTTCGATGATGCCGGCGCGACCGTTGATGATCGCGGCGGTCGGGAAGTCCGGACCCGGGATGTATTGCATCAGTTCATCGACGGTCAGCTCTGGGTTGTCGATGAGGGCCAGGCAACCGTCGATGACTTCACCGAGGTTGTGCGGCGGGATGTTGGTCGCCATGCCCACGGCGATACCGCTGGAACCGTTGACCAGCAGGTTGGGAATCTTGGTGGGCATGACCGCCGGGATCATTTCGGTGCCATCGTAGTTCGGCACCCAGTCCACGGTTTCTTTATGCAGGTCGGCCAGCAGCTCGTGCGCCAGCTTGGTCATGCGCACTTCGGTGTATCGCATGGCCGCGGCGTTGTCGCCGTCGACCGAACCGAAGTTGCCCTGGCCGTCTACCAGCAGGTAGCGCAGGGAAAACGGCTGGGCCATCCGAACGATGGTGTCGTACACCGCAGTGTCGCCGTGAGGGTGATACTTACCGATCACGTCACCGACAACACGGGCAGATTTCTTGTACGGCTTGTTCCAGTCGTTACCCAGCTCGCTCATCGCGAACAGCACACGCCGGTGCACGGGCTTCAAGCCATCGCGCGCATCAGGCAGTGCCCGACCGACAATTACGCTCATCGCGTAGTCGAGGTAGGACTGTTTCAGCTCGTCTTCGATATTGACCGGGAGGATTTCTTTGGCCAGTTCGCCCATGAGAAGCCTGATTCCTTTTTCGGGTGAAACCTCGTCACATCCATATGGGACGAACGAAGCTCGCCGCTGCCGGCAAGTGCCTGACAACGACTTACGACAAATCAACGAGTTATGACACGGATCTGCGCGTTATAGGCAACCCCTCGGGGCAGCCCTGGAAACCGCCGGATGTTATCACAATCGCCGCCACGCACCTATCCCCCTGATGCGCATGGAGCATAGTAAGTTGACGGATGACAGGCTTGAGGGGGACGAGAGGGGCTCAGAGCTGGGTTGATGCAATTTTAAGGGGGCAGATCCGAGAGAATTATTGAC
>NZ_JBOICG010000248.1:0-1772 GCF_050739995.1 Pseudomonas sp.
CACCGCTATCGGGAGCAAGCCCCCTCCCACATTTGATCTTCGGTGTGGCTTAGAATGGTACGTCACCCAAGATCGTCGCCCGATGCA
The DNA here is from genome assembly GCF_050739995.1 of Pseudomonas sp. GTDB lineage: Bacteria > Pseudomonadota > Gammaproteobacteria > Pseudomonadales > Pseudomonadaceae > Aquipseudomonas. The sequence goes on from NZ_JBOICG010000248.1 coordinate 88, forward strand.
TCACCCGCCGCTGCGGCCGGTAGTCATCCACCGCGTAATGCTGGGTCACGCGGTTGTCCCAGAACGCCACATCATTTTCCTGCCAGCGCCAGCGAATGGTGAATTCAGGCCGCGTTGCGTGGGCGAACAGCAGCTTCAAAATCGCTTCGCTTTCCGCCGGTTCCAGTTCATTGATCTTGGTGGTGAAGCCATCGCTGACAAACAGCGACTTGCGCCCGCTCACCGGATGCGTGCGCACCACCGGGTGCGACAGCGGCGGGTTTTTCTTACGGGTTTCTTCCCAGCGCGCCAGGTCTTCAGCGGTGTTGCCGAAGCGCTCCAGCGGGAACGATTTGGTGAAGTCGTGGGTGGCGGTGAGGCCGTCGAGCAAATGCTTCAACGGCTCGGACAGCGCCTCATACGCCGCAATGCCACTGGCCCACAACGTATCGCCGCCAAACGCAGGCAGGAGCTTGGCACTGAGCACCGCGCCGAGGGCCGGGGTGGGCAGGAACGTCACGTCGGTGTGCCATACAGCGTTGTCGCGCACGTCGGTGACAGCAGTGTCGAGAATCAGCACTTCGGGCTGTTCCGGCACGTTGGGGTAGATCGGGTGGATGTGCAGGTCGCCAAAATTCGCCGCAAACCGCGCCTGTTGTTGCGGGTTGATCGGTTGGTCACGGAAGAACAATACCGAGTGCGTGAGCAGCGCCTGTTCAATGGCGTCACGTTCTTCGGCGTTCAACGGCTGGGTGATATCGACGCCACTGATCAAGGCGCCCAAGGCGGTGCTGATTGGCGTAACGGTCAGGCTGCTCATGCGGTTCTCACTCAATGTGCCTGGCCATGCCAAGGTACTAATTTACGCTGCAGGGCACGCAGGCCCATTTCCATGGCGAAGGCGATCAGGGCGATCACCAAAATCCCCAGTACCACCACGTCGGTGACGAGGAATTGCGCGGCTGACTGCACCATGAAGCCCAGGCCGCTGGTGGCGGCGATCAGCTCGGCGGCGACCAGGGTCGACCAACCCACGCCCAAGCCAATGCGTACGCCGGTGAGGATGTCGGGCAGGGCGCTCGGCAGGATCACATGCCGGATCAACTGTGCACGGGTCGCCCCCAACGATTGCGCCGCCCGCAGTTTTGCCGGGTCGACGGTACGCACGCCGGTCGCGGTGGCGATGGCGATGGGTGCAAAGATCGCCAAGTAAATCAGCAGCACCTTGGACAGTTCGCCGATGCCGCACCAGATCACGATCAACGGCAGGTAGGCCAACGGCGGGATGGGCCGGTAGAACTCGATCAGCGGGTCGAGAATGCCGCGTGCGATGCGGTTGGCGCCGATGGCAATTCCTACCGGCACGGCGGTCAGCACGGCAAATCCCAGGCCCAGGCCGATACGGCTGAGGCTCGCGCCCAGGTGTTGCCACAAGGTGGAGTCCATATAGCCCGTGGTCGCCAGCAGCCAACCTTTTTGCAGCACGGCGGATGGCGGTGGCAGGAACAGGGGTTCGATCCAACCGCTGGCTGTCACGCCCCACCAGATCGCCAGCAAGGCGACCAGGGTCATGGTGCTGATCCAACGGGTGTTCAGGCTACGGCGTACCGGAACAACGGCAGGTGCCACCGGCTTGGCGGCGGTGGCGGGAAGTTCGTAGCTGCTCATGCGGACACCTGCCGTTGGGAGAACACTTTGCCCAGTAC
>NZ_JBOICG010000249.1:0-2373 GCF_050739995.1 Pseudomonas sp.
GGGGCCGCTTGTGGCTTTACCGGGTTGGCCGGCCAGGCCTTGCGGTCCAGGTCCAGGTCAGGGAACTGGCTGGAGTCGAACACTGGGGTCTTGATGCCCGCAGCACGCTGGTTGTCGTAGTCGTTCAGGATGCGCATGGCGATCTTGAACAGGAACGCCAGGGCGAACAGGTTGACGAACGCCAGCATGGTCATGGTGATGTCGGCGAAGGCGAACACAGTGCTCAGGTTCTCGATGGAGCCCCAGAAAATCAGCACCAGCACCAGTGCGCGGTAGCCCATCAGCACCTTGCGGTTGTTGCCGACCAGGAAGCGCAGGTTGCTCTCGCCCAGGTAGTAGTTGTACATGATCGAAGTGAACACGAACAACGCCAGGGCCACCGAGATGAACATGCGGCCCCAGTCACCGACCACGGCCGCCAGGGAGTTCTGGGTCAGGGCAATGCCGTCGCCTTCGAAGCCTGGGGTGTAGAAACCGGAGAGCAGGATCAGCAGCGCAGTGCAGGTGCAGATCACGAAGGTGTCGAGGAACACGCTGAACGCCTGGACCACGCCTTGGGCGATCGGGTGTTCCACGGAGGCCACTGCCGCCACGTTAGGCGCACTGCCCAAGCCGGCTTCGTTGGCGAACACGCCGCGCTTCACGCCCATGATGATTGCGCTGCCCACCAGGCCACCGAAGGCTTGGTCGAGACCGAAGGCGCTCTTGACGATGGTCGCGAGCATGGCCGGTACGTGATCGAATTGCAGCACGATCACGTAGAGGGTCACGGCGATATAGACCAGGGTCTTGACCGGCACCAGCAGGTCGGCAATCGAGGCAATGCGCTTGATCCCGCCGATGAACACCAGGCCCAGCAATACCGCCAGGGCCAGGCCGGTGTAGGTGGTGTCGAGACCGAAAGCGTTGTTCAGCGAGTGGGTCACGGCGTGGGCTTGCAGGCCATTGAAGGCAAAGCCGAAGGTCACCAGCAGCAGGAACGCCATCAGCATGCCCAGCCAGCGTTTTTGCAGGCCGTGCTGGATGTAATAAGCCGGGCCGCCACGGAAGGTGCCTTCCGCATCAGTACGCTTGTACAGCTGGCCGAGGGAGCACTCGATAAAGCTCGAAGACATGCCCACCAATGCGGTGACCCACATCCAGAACACGGCACCCGGACCACCCAGCGTCACGGCGATGCCGACACCGGCAATGTTACCGGCACCGACGCGGCCAGCCAGGCTGAGCATCAGCGCCTGGAACGAGCTGAGCTGGTCGGAACTGTTTTTCAGGCTGTCGCGAAACACCGAAAACATGTGGAAAAAGTGACGCAATTGAACGAAACGCGAGCGGATCGTGAAATAACCGCCGAGCCCGACAATGAGCACGATCAGTACTTTCCCTGAGAGGAAGTCGTTGATGACTTCGAGCATGGAGTGTTCCTCGCTGATTTTTCTAATGGCAAACGCAGGACGGTCCGAGCCCTCGCATGGCACCAGGCAGTGCGCGACGGTTCGACCCCAATCCTTTTGCGGGTGTTGTTATTCATGCGCTTTCGCGTTATTTCCGGGCCTCGTTACCGACGGCCGCAGACGCGAAGAGGGGCGGCACTATACCTAGGCGAGCGTGATCCGTCTGCACGGGGCGATTAAAGGTTTCAGCCGAGTTGTTACTGGGGCGGTGGGTTTGCAGGGCGATATTGGAGTTTTTATGAGCGTCATTTCACAACCTTGAGGCAAAAAAAAGGGCCTGAAGAACGAGCCTTCAGGCCCTCAAAAGGTGAGAGGTGTCTAGTCCCTCAACCTGGTGAGCGGTGCAACAGACGCTTAGGCCTTCAGTGGAACCAAGCGTGGGGCAATCATGTTTTCGGGGCGCAGGATGTCGTCGAGCATGGCGTCGTCGAGCAAGCCTTCTTCGCGCACCAGTTCCAGCACGCCGCGGCCGCTTTCAAGGGCGATACGGGCGATGCGGGTGGCGTTTTCATAGCCGATGTACGGGTTCAGCGCGGTGACCAGGCCGATGGAGTGCTCCACCAGCTCGCGGCAGCGGGCTTCGTTGGCGGTGATGCCCGTGATGCAGTGCTCGCGCAGCATGTCCATGGCACGTTGCAGCAGGCGGATCGAATCGAAGATCTTGAAAGCGATCAGCGGTTCCATCACGTTCAGTTGCAACTGGCCGCCTTCGGCCGCCATGGTCAGCGCCAGGTCGTTACCGATGACTTGGAACGCGACTTGGTTCACGGCTTCCGGGATCACCGGGTTGACCTTGCCGGGCATGATCGAGCTGCCTGGCTGACGCGCTGGCAGGTTGATCTCGTTGATGCCGGTGCGTGGGCCGCTGGACAGCAGGCGCAGGTCGTTGCAGATCTTCGACAACTTCACGGCGGTACGCTTG
>NZ_JBOICG010000250.1:0-2469 GCF_050739995.1 Pseudomonas sp.
CCCTCCCACAGGGGGTTTACGGCCAGACACATAATGTTCGAACGCCGCAAAGCCAATGTGGGAGGGGGCTTGCTCCCGATAGCGCGCTCCCAGACACATCCTGCCAAAAGCCTGCGTCTCAGCCACGAACACTCCGATCTAGCCTCTCAGGACACATCTTGAGAGGGCCAGGGGATGGCAGGTTTACCCGCTTCACACCGCTTGCGCATCGGACGCTTCAGCGAACCCAGCCGCATCTACCTCATCACCACCAACACTCACGAACGCATCCCCATCTTCTGCGACTTTCACTTGGGTCGGCTGGTGGTCTGGCAGTTTCGGCTGGCTCAGTACCAAGGGCTGGCGAACTCGCTGGCGTGGGTGATCATGCCAGACCACTTTCATTGGATTATCGAGTTAAAAAAAGGCTCGTTGGCGGACCTCCTATGCCAGGTAAAATCCAAGAGCACACGAACCGTCAATGGTGCAAGCGGACGCAAGGGACGACTCTGGCAGGAGAGTTTTCACGACCGGGCTCTGCGCAAGGAAGATGACCTGGTGAAAATGGCCAGGTACGTGGTGGCCAATCCACTACGGGCAGGGCTGGTGCAGCGAATTGGCGACTACCCCCTGTGGGATGCAATCTGGGTATAACGTCAGACACAGCTCGAATGTGGGAGGGGGCTTGCTCCCGATAGCAGTGGTTCAGTTGATACATATGTGACTGACCCACCGCTATCGGGAGCAAGCCCCCTCCCACATTTTTAAATGTATTTCAGGCGGCCAGTTTGCCGCTGGCGATAGCGGCCGAAGCGGCCACCATCGCCCGTAGCAACACCGCACACCCCGCCGCCAGATCATCCGGCGCAGCATTTTCGATTTCGTTGTGGCTGATGCCCCCCTCACACGGGACGAAGATCATCCCCGCCGGGCCCAGTTCGGCGACGAAAATTGCGTCGTGCCCTGCCCCACTGACGATATCCATGTTCGACAGCCCCAGCCCATTGGCCGCATCGCGCACGGCATCCACGCAGCCTTTGTCGAAATACAGCGGCGGAAAATCAGCCGTCGACTCCATCTCGAAACTCAACCCATGTTTGGCGCAGGTTTCGTCGATCACCTTGCGTACTTGGGCAATCATCGAATCCAGCCGGGCCGGTTCCAGATGCCGGAAATCCAGAGTCATGCGCACTTCACCAGGAATCACGTTGCGCGATCCGGGATAAGCCTGCAGGCAGCCTACTGTCCCACACGCATGAGGCTGGTGCCCCAGCGCCGCCGCGTTGACCGCCGCGACAACGGCCGCCGCGCCCACCAAGGCATCCTTGCGCAGGTGCATCGGCGTCGGCCCCGCATGGGCTTCAACGCCGCGCAACTTCAGGTCGAACCACTTCTGCCCCAATGCCCCCAACACCACGCCGATGGTCTTTTTTTCGTCCTCCAGAATCGGTCCTTGTTCGATATGTGCCTCGAAATACGCCCCTACTTTATGACCACTGACCGGCCGGGTTCCCGCATAGCCAATCGCATTCAATGCATCGCCCACACTGACCCCATCTACATCCACCTTGGCCAAGGTATCCGCCAACGTAAATTTCTCGGCGAACACCCCCGAGCCCATCATGCACGGTGGAAAACGCGAGCCCTCTTCGTTGGTCCACACCACCACTTCCAGCGGTGCCTCTGTTTCCACATTGAGGTCGTTAAGGGTGCGCAGCACTTCCACCCCCGCCAGCACGCCAAAGCAACCGTCGAACTTGCCGCCAGTGGGCTGGGTATCGATATGACTGCCAGTCATCACCGGTGGCAGGTTGGGATTGCGTCCCGGGCGGCGGGCGAAGATGTTGCCAATACCGTCGATGGTCACGGTACAACCGGCGGCTTCGCACCACTGTACAAACAGGTCACGGGCCTTGCGATCCAGGTCGGTAAGGGCCAGGCGGCACACGCCCCCCTTGGGAGTGGCGCCAAGCTTGGCCAAGTCCATCAAGGACTGCCACAAGCGGTCACGGTTGATGTGCTGATGGGTGGATTGCAGAACGTCGAGAGCAGCGTTCATGGGGATCTCCTCAGGCTACATTTCTTATGAATAGACTCGGTTACAGCTTGGGAATGCAGTCAACCCTGTGGGAGGGGGCTTGCCCCCGATGGCGGTAGCTCAGTTATCCCTTCATTGCCTGGCATACTGCAATCGGGGGCAAGCCCCTCCCACATTTGGAATGCATTTCAACTTTTTAAAGAGGTGATTTGGCCGCGACCTGACGGGTCCCGCGCTTGGCATTCAAGCCGTAATACATCAAGCCGCCCAGCGCCGAACCGGTAAACCAGCCATAGCTGTAGAACCAACTGAAGGCATCGCTGCCCAGGGACAACAAGGTCAGCACCACCGGCACGCCGAAGGCGATGAAGCCGCTCCAGTTCCACGCCGGGTAAACGTCGTCGCGATACAGGCCAGCCAGGTCCAGTTGCTGTTTGCGCGTGATGAAATAG
>NZ_JBOICG010000251.1:0-4121 GCF_050739995.1 Pseudomonas sp.
GCGCAGAACTTACTCTGGGCGAACCTGTGCAGCTTGCATACCCTTTTGGCCTTTCTCAGCCACGAAGGAAACGGTTTGGCCTTCTTTCAGGCTTTTGAAACCGTCGCTTTCGATAGCTTTGAAGTGTACGAACAGGTCGTCACCGCCACCTTGAGGAGTGATGAAGCCGAAGCCTTTTTCATCGTTGAACCATTTAACGGTGCCGGTTTGGCGATTAGACATGGTGTATCTCCAAGAAACATATATTTTCAGTAGTGCTGTGCTGCTCAGGCCAACTGGGCACACTGGGCTATCATAGTCGAAATGTTCGGCTTGGGAGCCCCCCCAAGGCATTGTTTGCCAATCAATAGCGTTGAGTTTGGTGCTTTGCTCGGCTGGAAGCCCCGTTCTACGGGGCTTTGACGCGAAATATCAGCTGTTAAAAAAAGCCGTAAAAGCTACGTAATTTGTGAGAAATGGCAGTTTTAGGGCCATTTTTTCAGCAGCGCAGCTGTGTGATCAGCTGTAAATCTTACTTTTTCTTCACGACTTTGCAGGACGAAATAGCCGCGACTGCTTTGTTTTTAAGCTCCGGGCTGGCGTTCTGGTTGGTCATGAGCTCCTTGATTTCGGCAGTGCTCAATTCTGCGTTGATCTTGTCAGCGCCACATTCGCAGTGGGCTTTGGCAGTTTTGACGTCTACGTTCTGGCTGGCGGCTGCGCTGCAGTCGCTGATGAAGCTGTCGCGGGCACCGGCTGGCCAGTTCGACGGGGCTGCGGCCTGCGCACCAAGGGAAAGGAGGGTCAGGGAAGCGGCGAGAGCGAGGGTCGAGGTGAAACGCATCATAAGGATGCTCCTTTGGGTCGAGGACGAACGGCGATTCTCAGTGGCTTTGAGGGCTGACGTACAGCCCAAGTTCACTTTTGCAGCTATTAAAGGCCGAATTTGTATTTACGCAAGATAGCGGCGGCGCGATGACCGTTCATCTGTGCTAGCATCGTGCGCTTGGCTATTTACAGGTGCGCCAATTGCCGCCTTGCCATGTTTTTAGCTCACTCCAGTCACTCTGGTTCGATTATCGGTTGGCCGAAAGGCTCCTGCCGCTGTAAGGCAGGCGTTCATCACTGAACGGCCTGGTGTTGGATCTTGTACTGGCTCATCCCAACCCACGTGACCTTTGGTAGGGGTCACCACTAGGAGAGGAGGCGCCATGCCAACTATTACTCTTCCCGACGGCAGTCAACGTTCATTCGATCATTCGGTTTCCGTAGCCGAGGTCGCCGCATCCATCGGTGCCGGTTTGGCCAAGGCCACCGTGGCCGGCAAGGTCGACGGCAAGCTGGTTGATGCCAGCGACCTGATCACCTCCGATGCCAGCCTGCAAATCATCACGCCCAAGGATCAAGAGGGGCTGGAGATCATTCGCCACTCTTGCGCGCACTTGATTGGCCATGCGGTCAAGCAACTGTACCCAACCGCGAAAATGGTGATCGGCCCGGTCATCGAAGAAGGCTTCTACTACGACATCGCCTACGAACGTCCTTTCACTCCGGACGACCTCGCGGCCATCGAACAGCGCATGCATGCGTTGATCGAAAAAGATTATGACGTGATCAAGAAAGTCACGCCGCGCGCCGAAGTGATCGACGTGTTCACCGCCCGTGGCGAAGACTACAAGTTGCGTCTGGTGGAAGACATGCCGGACGAGCAGGCCATGGGCCTGTACTATCACGAAGAATACGTCGACATGTGCCGTGGCCCGCACGTGCCGAACACGCGTTTCCTCAAGTCGTTCAAGCTGACCAAGCTGTCCGGTGCCTACTGGCGCGGTGATGCGAAGAATGAGCAACTTCAGCGTATCTATGGCACTGCTTGGGCTGACAAGAAGCAGCTGGCCGCCTACATCCAGCGCATCGAAGAAGCTGAAAAGCGCGATCACCGCAAGATCGGCAAGCGCCTGAACCTGTTCCACCTTCAGGAAGAAGCGCCGGGTATGGTGTTCTGGCACCCGAACGGCTGGACTCTGTACCAAGTGCTTGAACAGTACATGCGCAAGGTTCAGCGCGAAAACGGCTACCTGGAGATCAAGACTCCTCAGGTTGTTGACCGTAGCCTGTGGGAGAAGTCCGGGCACTGGGCCAACTATGCCGACAACATGTTCACCACCCAGTCGGAAAACCGCGACTACGCCATCAAGCCAATGAACTGCCCTTGCCACGTGCAAGTGTTCAACCAAGGCCTGAAGAGCTACCGCGAGTTGCCGATGCGCCTGGCCGAGTTCGGTGCTTGCCACCGTAACGAACCATCGGGTGCGCTGCACGGCATCATGCGTGTGCGTGGCTTCACCCAGGACGATGCCCACATCTTCTGCACCGAAGAGCAGATGCAGGCCGAGTCCGCCGCGTTCATCAAGCTGACCATGGACGTTTATCGCGATTTCGGCTTTACCGAAGTCGAAATGAAGCTGTCCACTCGTCCGGAAAAACGCGTCGGTTCCGACGAGCTGTGGGATCGCGCCGAAGCGGCACTGGCCGCAGCGCTCGACAGTGCGGGCCTTGCGTACGACCTGCAGCCGGGCGAGGGTGCGTTTTATGGTCCGAAGATCGAGTTCTCGCTGAAAGATTGCCTTGGCCGCGTCTGGCAGTGTGGTACCCTGCAGCTCGATTTTAACCTGCCGATCCGTCTGGGAGCCGAATATGTCTCCGAAGACAACAGCCGTAAACACCCGGTTATGCTGCACCGGGCGATCCTTGGTTCGTTCGAACGGTTCGTCGGTATCCTGATCGAGCACTACGAGGGTGCATTCCCTGCGTGGCTGGCTCCGACCCAGGCAGTGATCATGAATATCACTGATAAACAGGCAGATTTTGCCGCAGAAGTTGAAAAAACACTCAACGAAAGCGGGTTTCGTGCCAAGTCCGACTTGAGAAATGAAAAGATCGGCTTTAAAATCCGCGAGCATACTTTGCTCAAGGTTCCCTATCTTTTGGTTATCGGAGATCGGGAAGTCGAGATGCAGACTGTCGCTGTGCGTACTCGTGAAGGTGCTGACCTGGGCTCGATGCCCGTCGCCCAGTTCGCTGAGTTCCTCGCGCAAGCGGTTTCCCGGCGTGGTCGCCCAGATTCGGAGTAATTATTATTAAGCGTGAAATGAGACAAGATAAACGAGCTGCACCGAAAGCCCCGATCAACGAGAATATCTCGGCACGCGAGGTTCGGTTAATTGGCGCTGACGGCGAGCAGATTGGCATCGTCTCGATTGATGAAGCGCTTCGTATCGCTGAAGAGTCCAAATTGGACCTGGTGGAAATCTCCGCCGACGCAGTCCCGCCTGTTTGCCGGGTGATGGACTACGGCAAGTCGATCTTCGAAAAGAAGAAGCAGATTGCTGCGGCGAAGAAGAACCAGAAGCAGATTCAAGTAAAAGAAATCAAGTTTCGTCCAGGGACGGAGGAAGGGGATTACCAGGTAAAACTGCGCAACCTGGTACGTTTCCTGAGTGATGGGGACAGGGCCAAGGTATCCTTGCGATTCCGCGGCCGTGAGATGGCCCACCAGGAGCTGGGGATGGAACTTCTCAAGCGGGTTGAAGCTGACCTGCTCGAGTACGGTTCGGTCGAACAGCATCCTAAGATGGAAGGACGCCAGCTGATCATGGTCATCGCCCCGAAAAAGAAGAAGTAATCAACAGGGCACGGCAGGCCTTCTGATTATGTTTATCAACTGAATGCGGAGTATCCGAACATGCCAAAGATGAAGACTAAAAGTGGTGCTGCTAAGCGGTTTCTGAAAACTGCTAACGGTATCAAGCACAAGCACGCTTTCAAGAGCCACATCCTGACCAAAATGTCGACCAAGCGTAAGCGTCAACTGCGCGGTAGCAGCTTGCTGCATCCGTCTGACGTGGCAAAAGTCGAGCGCATGCTGCGCCTTCGTTAATTTTTGGATCAAGAATAGAGGAAGTAACTCATGGCTCGTGTAAAGCGTGGCGTCATTGCCCGTAAGCGTCACAAAAAAATTCTGAAACTTGCTAAAGGCTACTACGGCGCGCGTTCACGCGTATTCCGTGTTGCCAAGCAAGCGGTAATCAAGGCTGGCCAATACGCCTACCGTGACCGTCGTCAGAAAAAACGTCAGTTCC
>NZ_JBOICG010000252.1:0-1799 GCF_050739995.1 Pseudomonas sp.
TTTCAGCTGGGTTTAAAGTGTGACCAAATATTGTAGGACAGTCGTGTTTATGACCGTGGGCCCCATCTTTGGCTCTAGGCGACTCTTGGCAAAGCTGCTACTCTCGGCGCGCTTTGTGACTTCTCGGCCTGCTTGAAAGCGCCAGACTCACCTTAAAAAAACATACACCAATAATAATCGCATCAAATGCGATGATGAATTCGCGTCGCTGAGGAGTGGGCTTCCATGAACGAAGACTTTTGGAAGGATAAATACCCCGCCGGGATTGCTGCAGAAATCAATCCAGACGAGTATCAGAATATTCAGGCGGTACTGAAACAGTCCTGCCAACGCTTCGCCGACAAACCGGCTTTCAGCAACCTGGGCAAGACCGTCACCTACGGTGAACTGTACGAATTGTCCGGCGCCTTCGCCGCCTACCTGCAGCAGCACACCGACTTGAAGCCCGGTGACAGAATCGCCGTGCAACTGCCCAACGTCCTGCAGTATCCGGTCGCCGTGTTCGGCGCCATCCGTGCTGGCCTGATCGTGGTCAACACCAACCCGCTGTACACCGCGCGGGAAATGGAACACCAATTCAATGATTCCGGGGCCAAGGCTCTGGTCTGCCTGGCCAACATGGCGCACCTGGCTGAAAAAGTCGTGCCCAAGACTGCCGTCAAGCATGTCATCGTCACCGAAGTCGCCGACTTGCTCTCGCCCTTCAAGCGCTTGCTGATCAACAGCGTCATCAAGTACGTGAAGAAGATGGTCCCGGCTTACCACTTGCCCAACGCGATCAAGTTCAACGACGTGCTGGCCAAGGGGCACGGGCAACCGGTCAACGACGCCAGCCCGGCCAGCAATGATGTCGCCGTACTGCAATACACCGGTGGCACCACCGGTGTGGCCAAGGGGGCGATGCTCACTCACCGCAACCTGGTCGCCAATATGTTGCAGTGCAAGGCGTTGATGGGTTCCAACCTCAACGAGGGCTGCGAAATCCTGATCACGCCACTGCCGTTGTATCACATCTATGCCTTCACCTTTCATTGCATGGCGATGATGCTGATCGGCAACCACAACATCCTGATCAGCAACCCGCGCGACTTGCCGGCGATGGTCAAGGAACTGTCGAAGTGGAAGTTCAGCGGCTTCGTCGGGCTGAATACCCTGTTCGTGGCGCTGTGCAATAACGAAGCGTTCCGCAAGCTGGATTTCTCTGCGCTGAAAGTCACCCTGTCGGGCGGCATGGCCCTGCAACTGGCCGCTGCCGAGCGTTGGAAAGCCGTGACCGGCTGCGGTATCTGCGAAGGTTATGGCATGACCGAAACCAGCCCGGTAGCCACTGTGAACCCGATCCAGCACATCCAGATCGGCACCATCGGCATTCCGGTGCCGTCCACCGTGTGCAAAGTCATCGCCGATGACGGTACTGAGCTGGCGCTGGGTGAAACCGGCGAGCTGTGCGTCAAGGGCCCACAAGTGATGAAGGGCTACTGGCAGCGCCAGGACGCCACCGACGAGATGCTCGACAGCGAAGGCTGGCTGAAGACCGGTGACATCGCGATCATCCAGCCTGACGGCTACATGCGCATTGTCGATCGCAAGAAGGACATGATCCTGGTCTCGGGCTTCAACGTGTACCCGAACGAACTGGAGGACGTACTGGCAGGTCTGCCGGGCGTGCTGCAGTGCGCGGCCATCGGTGTGCCGGACGAGAAGTCCGGGGAACACATCAAGATCTTCATCGTGGTCAAGCCAGGGGCCACCCTGACCAAGGACCAGGTGATGGAACATATGCGCGCCAACGTCACCGG
>NZ_JBOICG010000253.1:0-5201 GCF_050739995.1 Pseudomonas sp.
TCTGACAGGCTGCCAGTTGCTGCTGGACGTCAACAACGTCTATGTCAGCTCCCGCAACCATGGCTTCGATGCCTGGACCTTTATCCGCAACCTGCCGCCCGAGAGCATTCGCCAACTGCATCTGGCCGGGCATATGGACTACGGCGACTATGTGGTCGACACCCATGACCATCCGGTGTGCGATCCGGTGTGGGCGCTTTATCAACAAACCCTGGAGCACCTGGGGCCGGTCTCGACGCTGTTGGAACGCGACGATCATTTCCCCCCGTTCGAAGAGTTGCTCACCGAACTGAACAAGGCCCGTGAGCTGGGTGCTACTGCCTTGGCCAGGAGATCGCTATGCGCCTGACCGATTGGCAGTTGGCCTTTGAGCAACACCTGTTATCCGAGACTCCGGTGGCCAACAGTGGTTTTGCCGCCACTTTGCTGGGTGGGCCGACCCTGGACATCGACACGGGCCTGGCGATCTATCACAACGCGTACCTGTCGCGGCTGCTGGAAGTGTTGCGGCATGACTTCGGTGCCGTCTGGTATTGGCTGGGGGATGATGAGTTCGCGTCTCTGGCCGAAGCCTATGTGCGACGCTATCCGTCCGCCCATTACAGCCTGCGCTGGCTGGGTGAGCGGTTCCCTTTGTTTATCGTTGAGCACCTGGTGGCTGAACAGAGCGCGCCGCTGGCTGAGCTGGCGCAGCTGGAATGGGCCTTTACCCTGGCATTCGATGCGCCGCAAGGTGAGCTGCTGGGCTTGAATGATATGGCGCAGTTGCCGCCTGAAGATTGGCCGGGTCTGCAGGTTACCTTGGCACCCTCGGTGCAACAGCTCCTGTGCCAGTTCAATAGCGTGTCGATCTGGCGTGCGAGCAAAGATGAGTCGGACTTCCCTGGCAGCCACATGCTGACGCCGGCACAAACCTGCCTGGTATGGCGCCATGAGAACGTGTGTCACTACCGCAGTCTGGAATCTGCGGAGGCCTTTGCCCTGGTGGGCATGGTGACCACCGGCTGGAGTTTTTCAGAACTGTGCGCCGAATTGGCAGTCACCTATGCAGAGGGTGCGCCACTGCAGGCGGTGACGTGGTTGAAGCAGTGGGTCCAGGACGGCTTGCTCGAACGTCGAGCGTGATAGGCGAGAGCTATCAATTCGATAGCCTCCTACTTTGTCTTCGGATGGTCTACCCTGACTCCAGACGTCTGAAACAAGGGGGGACTACTCATGCTCGCGCAACTTCCACCGGCCTTACAGAATCTTCAGCTACCGCTGCGTCTTCGACTCTGGGACGGCCATGAATTCAACTTGGGCCCCGAGCCCAGTGTGACCATTGTGGTGAAGGACCCCACGGTGGTGACCAGGCTGACCCATCCAACGCTCGATTCACTGGGCGAAGCCTTCGTCGAGGGCAAATTGGAGCTGGAAGGCTCCATTTCCGAGGTCATTCGGGTTTGTGACGAATTGAGTCACGCCTTGGTCGAAGACGACGACGGGAGTCGTCCGGTGCGTTCGATCCACGACAAGGCCACTGACGCAGCGGCCATTTCCTATCATTACGACCTGTCCAACGAGTTCTACCAGCTATGGCTGGACCAGGACATGGCGTACTCCTGCGGTTATTTCGAAACCGGCAGCGAGTCCATCGACCAGGCCCAACAAGACAAATTTCGCCACCTGTGCCGCAAACTGCGGTTGCAGCCGGGCGAGTATTTGCTCGACGTGGGTTGTGGCTGGGGTGGGCTGGCACGTTTTGCCGCGCGGGAGTTCGGGGTCAAAGTGTTTGGTATTACCCTGAGCAAGGAGCAGTTGGCGCTGGCCCGGGAACGGGTGAAAGCGGAGGGCCTGCAAGACCAGGTGGACCTGCAACTGCTCGACTACCGCGACCTGCCCCAAGACGGTCGTTTCGACAAAGTGGTCAGCGTGGGCATGTTCGAACACGTCGGCCACGCCAACCTGGCGCAGTACTGCCAAACCTTGTTTGGTGCGGTACGTGAAGGCGGCCTGGTGATGAACCACGGTATTACTGCCAAGCACACTGACGGTCGCCCCGTGGGTCGTGGCGCCGGGGAGTTCATCGAGCGTTACGTGTTCCCCAACGGCGAGCTGCCGCACCTGGCGATGATGACTGCTGAAATCAGCGAAGTCGGGCTGGAAGTGGTCGACGTTGAAAGCCTGCGCCTGCACTACGCACGCACACTGGACCATTGGAGCGAGCGCCTGGAAGACAACCTGGAAGCGGCGGCGAAGATGGTGCCGGAGCAAGCGTTGCGTATCTGGCGGCTGTACCTGGCTGGTTGCGCCTATGCGTTTGCCCGGGGCTGGATCAACCTGCACCAGATCCTGGCGGTGAAGCCCCACGCCGATGGCGGCCATGAGTTGCCATGGACGCGGGAAGATCTCTATCGCTGACCCGATTTTCCAGAGCAATGGAGATCCAAATGTGGGAGGGGCAAGCCCCCTCCCACATTTTTACCGCATTGTTTGTTAGAGAATCGGTGAAATAAGCCGCGCCACCCGCATGCCCAGTTGTTGCAGGCGGCGGGTCTCGCGGCTTTCTTCCTGGCTGACTTCATGGGCCAGGGCGAAGTCGTCCAACAGCATGTGTTCAACCTCGCCGGCAAACACCTCATCCACTGTCAGCAACATCACTTCAAAATTCAGCCGGAACGAACGGTTATCCATGTTTGCACTGCCGATGGCGCTGATTTCGCTGTCCACCAACACCACTTTCTGATGCAAAAAGCCCGGCGTGTAGCGGAATACGCGGACACCGGCGCGCACGGCCTCGATCGCATACAGACTGGACGCGGCGTAGACGATACGGTGGTCGGGGCGCGAGGGCAGCAACAGGCGTACATCGACGCCACGCAGCACGGCCAGGCGCAGCGCGGAGAACACGGCCTCATCGGGGATGAAATACGGGCTGGTGATCCACACCCGCTCAGTCGCCGCGTGGATGGCCTCGACGAAAAACAGCGAGCAGGTTTCATAGGGGTCGGCCGGACCGCTGGCGAGCAATTGGCAGAGCACGCCGTCTTCGGGGTAGGCGTCCGGCAGGATCAGCGGTGGCAACTCGCGCGCGGCCCAGAACCAGTCTTCGGCAAACGATTCCTGCAGGCAGGCTACCACCGGGCCGGTGACCTGCACGTGAGTATCGCGCCACGGTGCCAGGGGCGGTTTTTTACCCAGGTATTCGTCACCGACGTTATGCCCGCCGACGAACCCGGTGATGCCATCCACCACCACAATCTTGCGGTGGTTGCGGAAGTTGACCTGGAAACGATTGAGCCAGCCGCTGCGGGTGGCGAACGCCTTGACCTGCACACCCGCGTCGCGCAGCGATTGCACGTAGTGATGGGGCAGGGCGTGGCTGCCG
Organism: Pseudomonas sp.; assembly: GCF_050739995.1. Classification (GTDB taxonomy): domain Bacteria; phylum Pseudomonadota; class Gammaproteobacteria; order Pseudomonadales; family Pseudomonadaceae; genus Aquipseudomonas. The sequence goes on from NZ_JBOICG010000253.1 coordinate 3,368, forward strand.
ATGCGGTCATACAACACGTACAGGGCTACGCCTTGGGCAGCCTTTTCCTTCAGCAGGGCATGCAACTGCCTGCCAAGCTCGTCGTCATGAATGATGAAAAACTGGAACAGCACGGCGGTTTTGGCGTTGCGGATCGCCTCGAAGATTGCACTGAAGGTGGCATCACCATTGATCAGTAAACGCACTTGGTTGTTGGCCAGGCACGGCATGCGCCCCAGCTTGGGCATGGCCCGCAGGGAAGAGTAGGCGCTGGAGTTACGCGCGGCGAGGGCTTCGTCGACCCAAGGGCGCCAGTTCAGTTCGGTGATGGCGGTGTGCATTTCCTGGTTGGCCTGGCGACGCGCCTGGATGTACGCGTCGAAGGTGCTGCGGCCGAAGATCAGGTAAGGGATCAGCGTGAGGTAGGGCATGAACATCAGCGACAAGGCCCAGGCGATCGAGCCTTGGGCGGTCCTGACGGTCAGCACCGCGTGGATCGCGGCGAGGGTCCCGAGAAAATGCAGCGTGGCAATGAAGTAGGCGAGCAGGTGCGGGCCAAAAAAATCCATGAACGACATCTCTCCAGGCAATCGAGTGCCTAACAGACCATGTCTGGCGGCGAATGTCGCTATTTAATTTGCCGTGCAACACTGGCGGCTTTATGGCGTCTAACGCCCACAATTACCCAGGAGTTACTCGATGAATGCTCGTTTGCTTGGTTTGGCCATGGTTGTTGGGTTGTCGCTGCCTGTGGCGGCCCAGGCGCAGATGCTGGCGCCGGGGTTGTGGGAGTTGACCACCAGCAATATGAAAGTTGATAACCAGGACTTGCCGGACCTTTCTCTGATTCTCGGTCAGCTCAAGCAACAGATGACGCCTGAACAGCGTGCGATGCTGGAAAAACAGGGCATCACCATGGCTGGCAAAGGCGTGCAGGTGTGTCTCACTCCCGCGCAGGTCGCCTCTGATTCGATTCCCCTGACCGACCCGCAATCGGGCTGCAAGCAGGAAGTCACCGACAAGGCCGGTAACCAGTGGAAGTTCCGTTTCAGCTGCCCGAAAGCCCAAGGCAGTGGCGTCGCTACCTTCCAGAGCCAGAAGGAATTCACCACCGCCGTCAATGGCACCTTCAATGCCACCGGCATCCAGCAGAAGGGCAGTCTGGACACCCACGCCCAGTGGCTGGGCAACGATTGCGGTACGGTCAAACCCCGCGCCTAACGCAGGAAATGCAGGGCCAAGCCCTGGCAACTGTCGACCACCTGGCCGTTGTGCCACGCCAGGTGGCCGGAGACTAATGTTGTGCTGACACTGTGGCGAAAGCTGCGTTCAGCGAACGGCGTCCAGCCGCAGCGTGCCAGGATCGGTTGGCTGTTGACCGGTTTTCCTTCAGGCTCGGGCTGGATCAGCACCAGATCGGCCCAATAGCCTTCACGTAGGTAGCCACGCTCGGGAATAGCGAACAGGTCGGCCACGCGGTGGCTGGTCTTCGCCACCACGGTGGTGAGCGGCAGGTGCCCGTCAGCCACCAGTTCCAGCAACGCCGGCAACGCGTGCTGCACCAACGGTAGCCCGGACGGCGCTTCGCGATAACCCCGTTGTTTTTGCGTCCAGGTGTGCGGCGCATGGTCGGTGCCGATCACATCCAGACGATCACTCAACAAGGCTTGGCGCAAGGCGTCGCGGTCAGCGCGGGTCTTGATCGCCGGGTTGCATTTGATCTGGTGGCCGAGGCGGTGATAGTCGCGATCATCGAACAACAGGTGGTGCACACAGACTTCGGCGGTGATGTGTTTTTCAGCCAGGGGTTTGTCTTCGAACAGGGCCAGCTCGCGGGCGCTGGTCAGGTGCAGTA
>NZ_JBOICG010000254.1:0-3564 GCF_050739995.1 Pseudomonas sp.
ATACCAGGTCGTACTCCAGGCCCTTGGATTTGTGAATAGTCACGACCTTGACCAGTTGCTCATCGCTTTCCAGGCGCAGGATCTGCTCTTCACCGGCCTGCCCAGACAGTGCGAGATGTTCGGCCAGATGGCGGATCAGCGCCTGCTCACCGTCCAACTCCGACGCAGCCTGTTGCAGCAGTTCGCTGAGGTGCAGCAGGTTGGTCAGCACGCGCTCGCCATCACTGCGCGCGATCAGGGTTTGCGGCAGTTTGAAATCATGGAGCAGGCGTCGCAGCATCGGCAGCACACCTTGAGTGCGCCAGATCGCACGGTAGCCCCGGAACTGCATGACGCGGGTTTCCCACGCCAGTTCATCCTGGTTCAGGCGTTCCAGTTCCGGCAGCGATAGGTTCAAAGTGACACAGGCCAGCGCGGCACGCAGCGGGCGCTCGACGTCGGGCTCGGCACAGGCCTTGAGCCAGGCGAGCAGGTCGTGGGCCTCCTGGGCAGCGAAGACCGAGTCTTTGTCCGACAGATACACGCTACGCACGCCACGGGCAGCCAACTCGGCACGCACGGCTTGAGCTTCCTTGCCGTCACGCACAAGGATGGCGATATCCGACGGAAGCACGCCACTGAAGCTGCCGTCCGGTTGTAGGAAACCTGCGCTGCCTCGTTGCCCGCCATTGAGCAACTCAACAATCTGCGTGGCACAAGCGGCTGCCAGTTGTTGACGATAAACCGCATTGGAAACGGGTTGCTCAGTGGGCAGGTGCCAGAGATTCATGGCCGGCAGCGTCAGGCCATCGACCTGCAAATGTTCCTTGCGGCCTTGGGACAGCACCGAATGGAACGGTACGGGGTTTTCGCCATTCGGCTCACGGAACAGAAACGCGCCGCGACCTTTCTCCGCGCGCTGGAACACATGGTTCACCGCCTCGACTATCGCGTGGCTGGAACGGAAGTTGGTGCCCAGGGTGTGGTGACGGCCGGCGGTGGACTGACGGGCACGCAGGTAGGTGTAGATATCGGCGCCTCGGAACGCGTAGATCGCCTGCTTGGGGTCGCCGATCAAGAACAGACCGCTATCGAGGTGGTTTTCTTCGATGCGGTAGATGCTGTCGAAGATGCTGTATTGCACCGGGTCGGTGTCCTGGAACTCATCAATCAGGGCCACCGGGAACTGCTCGCGGATCACACTGGCCAAGCGCTCGCCGCCTTCGGCTTGCAGCGCGGCGTTGAGGCGGATCAGCATGTCGTCGAAGCCCATTTCGGCGCGTCGACGCTTTTCATCTTCGAAGCGTTTACCCACCCAACCGGCGGCGTGTTGCAACACAGCTGCATCGGGGGTTGGCAGTGCGTCGAGGGCGGCCTTGAGACCGGCCATCGCGTCAATGCCGGGGTGACGCGGTACCTCGCCCTTCCAGGCTTCGGCCATACCGTCGGGTGTCAGGCGGATGAAGCCGGTGCCAATATCAAGCTGCTCAAGAGATTCATCGGCGGCCCAGGCACTGATTTTTTCAAACCACGGTTCGAAGTAACGGGCCTGCATCTTGCGGCCATCAACGGCTTTAGCGGCGACGGCTTGCAGACAGATATCGCGCAGCTCGATGGCCCATTGTTGCCAGGGCGCCTTGAGCTGTATCAAGGCTTCACGACGCTCTTGCAGGCAGGCATTGATCAGCTCGGCCGGCCCACGGGTTTCGTCCGTCGGCCGCTCACTACCGAACAGTGCGCGTACCCGTGGCAACAACGCAGCCGGGCCTCCCCAGTGGTTGCGTACCCAATTCAGCGCATCGTCATGCATCGGGTAGCAGAACAGACGCCAGTAATCACGCAGCACTTCGCCGAGCAGGTCACTGTGGTCGGTTTCCAGGGTCTGGGTGAACAAGCTACCGCTGTCGAACGCGTGCTCGCGCAGCATGCGCTGGCACCAGCTGTGGATGGTCGAGACGGCGGCTTCGTCCATCCATTGCGCGGCAATATCCAGGCGATTGGCGCAGGCAGCCCATTGCTCGGGAAGGTATTGCTCGCGAAGGTCGGCGATCAGCGCATCCGGTTGCTGGATTTCGTCACGGAAAAAGCGCGCGGCTTCGGCCAGGCGGATGCGGATACGTTCGCGCAGCTCTTTGGTGGCAGCGTCGGTGAAGGTCACTACCAGGATTTGCGGCGGCAACAGTTCGCGGCCAAAGCCGGATTCTTCACCACCGTGGCCGAGTACCAGACGCAGGTACAGGGCGGAAATGGTGAAGGTTTTACCGGTGCCTGCGCTGGCTTCAATCAGTTGGCTGCCTTTGAGCGGGAAGGCCAAGGCCAGGGGTTTGCTGTTCATGCGCTGGCCTCCTCGCCCGTGAGTGATCGCCATGGAGCGTTGATCAGGGGGCGATACAGGGTTTCGCACCACCCTTCGAACTCTTCGCTGGCAATGAGTGTGGCGAAATCCGGGAACTGCCGCGTGAGCGCCGGGGTTTCGCGGCGTTCACCATCGGTATTTTGGCCATCGCCTTCGTAGGCCTTATGGGCGGCAGCCTGAGCCTTGGCAGGATCGGTCTGACCAAGCCAGGCGAATGCGGTCTTGACGGCTACCGGCAGCGGCTTTCGCATGCCGGTGTGCCAAGCCAGCAGCAGGTTGCCAAGGATTTCCTGGGCAGCGGACTTATCCAGCGGGGCCAGTAGCAAAGTGTCATCACTCGCCACCAGACCTGTACTGAGTGACAGGCCGCACGCGCACGCCACCACATGATTGACCCACGGACGAATCAGGCGATGCCACTTGCGCGTCTTGATCGAGCCGATGCTGTTGGGGATGGTGGTCACGCTTAGCAACCCGCCATCACTGCGCCGGTGCAGGCCACTGATCCAACCGTCCAACTGAATGCCCTGATGCTCAAAACTGACCGGCTCTGCCCCTGCGTGCGGGGTGGGCCAGAGGGCCAGCAGTTGTTGGTAGCGCTGCAGCAGATCGGGCAAGGGCTCGATCAGTTCGTCACGCAGGCGCTCGCCGAAACCAACCATGGGCAGCAGGCCACTGCCTTGCAGGCGCTGGGCCTGGGCGTTGAGGGCCTGGTCCACGTGATCGGGTCGGGCCAGTGCGGCGCTCAGCAAGCTGTCGCTGAGGCTGTAACGTTGAAGTGCATCGAGGACGAAAGGTTCTTCATCGGCCAAGGGGGCTTCGGCGGCCTCAAAGAACACTTTCAGACGTTGGCTGAAGAAATGCTTGACCGGGTTACGTAGGAAGTCCTGTAACTGGCCGAGGCTCAGGGGTTCTTCTTGTTGGTGATCGGCCAGTTCGTGCTCCTGTGCGACGGCGTCGGACACTTCGTGTAGCAACTGCCATTCGCGGGCGTAGCTGAACAGCGGGTCGCCTTCGTGGAAGTAGCGAGCGCTGAAGGGTTGGAGCGGATGCTCCTGGGTCATTGCATCGATAAGCGGTGTTTCTGGGTGTGCGTTCTGCCAGCCACTGGCGAGGTGGTCGCGCAGTTGGCCGATCAGTACCGAGGCCGGACGATCACTGTTGTCGCGGATGCTGCGACCGACCCAACTGATGTAGAGCTGGTCGCGGGCCGAAAGCAGTGCTTCGAG
>NZ_JBOICG010000255.1:0-5695 GCF_050739995.1 Pseudomonas sp.
ATGTTTCGGTTAAACCTTATTCCAGCGCCGCCGCCGGGCCGAAGAACTCGTAGCGGCTTTGCTTCTCCGGCACGCCCAGCGCCTTGAGGTGGCGCTTGATCGCCGCCATGAAACCTTTAGGCCCCAGGAAGTAAGCATCCACATCACGCTGCTCAGGCAACCACGCCGCCAGTTGCTCCTGGGTCAGCATGCCCACTTTGTCCGCCACCGGGCTCACACCGTCGTCCTCGGCGTAGCAATAGAAGCGCTTGAGTTGCGGATGCTGGGCCGCCAGGCCATCGACCCAATCACGGAACGCATGCACCCCACCGTTACGCGCACAGTGAATGAAGTGCACTGGCCGTTCTGTCGCCAGGGCCGCTTCGAGCATCGGCAATGTCGGCGTGATGCCAACCCCACCGCTGATCAGCACCAGCGGCTTGTCGCTGGCTGCCAGGGTGAACTCGCCCGAAGGTGGGAACAGGTCGATGGTCGCGCCAACATGCATCTGGTCATGCAGGTAATTGGAGACCCGCCCATTGGCTTCACGCTTGACGCTGATGCGGTACAGGCCTTTATCGGTCAGGGCCGACAGGGAATAGTTGCGGCGCACTTCCTCGCCATCGAGCACCAACTTCAGGCCAATGTATTGGCCCGGCGCAGCCGCCAGGATCGGGCCGTTATCCACCGGAGCGAAATAGAAGGAGATGATCTCGTCGCTCTCCTCTACCCGCTTGACCAGGATGAACGGCCGCGCACCGCGCCAGCCGCCCGGGGCCTGGGCTTTTTCGTCATAGATGGCGGCTTCGGCACCGATCAGGATATCCGCCAGTTGGCCATATGCCGCGCCCCAGGCACTCATCACTTCCGGGGTGGCGATCTCGCTGCCCAACACTTCGGAGATGGCACGCAGCAAGCAGGCCCCCACGATCGGGTAGTGCTCCGGCAGAATCTGCAAGGCGACGTGTTTGTTGATGATCTTCGCCACCAGGTCGCCCAGTTGGTCCAACTGGTCGATATGCCGCGCGTACATCAACACGCCATTGGCCAGGGCACGAGGCTGGTCGCCGCTGGCCTGGTGGGCCTGGTTGAACAGCGGGCGAACTTCCGGGTATTCGCTGAGCATCATGCGGTAGAAATGGGTGATCAGGGCTTCACCGCCGCTTTCCAGCAGGGGCACAGTGGATTTGACAATGGCGCGGTCTTGGGCACTAAGCATGGCTGACTCCTGGGTCTTTTTACTGATTGCCTTTGCTTACTCAGTATTCGTGCCAACTTGTTAATCGTTATTTTTCAATGACTTAAATATTATGTAGTCAGTATGACATCCTACGCTTTATAGTCATAAGGACTACAAGGAGTCATTATGACTGCACAATCGCTGCTCACCACCCTACTGCCCCTGGTCGCCGACTTGTCCCGCGAGCTGCCCGAAGGCGAGCGCTACCGCCGCCTGCTGCAAGCCATGCGCGCCTTGCTGCCGTGTGATGCCGCCGCGTTGCTACGCCTGGACGGTGAATGGCTGGTGCCCCTGGCAGTGGACGGTTTGAGCCCCGATACCTTGGGCCGGCGCTTCAAGGTCAGTGAACACCCGCGCTTTGCCGTGCTCTTAAGCAGCCCCGGCCCGACGCGCTTCGACAGCGACAGTGAACTGCCCGACCCTTACGACGGTTTGGTCGACGGCTTGCACGGGCATCTGGAAGTGCACGATTGCATGGGCTGCCCGCTGTTTGTCGACGATCAACCCTGGGGCCTGCTGACCCTCGACGCCTTGGACACCGAGCGTTTCGAGCGTGTCGAACTGGACGCCCTGCAAGCCTTTGCCAGCCTCGCTGCGGCGACCGTCAACGTGGCTGAACGCATCGAACGGCTGACCCTACGCGCCGAAATCTACCGCGAGGCCAGCGGCCAGCAGCACAAGGAAATGATCGGCCAGAGCAAGCCCCATAAACGCCTGGTGGAAGAGATCAAGCTGGTGGGCGGCAGCGACCTCACCGTACTGATCACTGGCGAAACCGGTGTCGGCAAGGAGCTGGTGGCCCACGCTATCCACGCGGCCTCGCCCCGTGCGGACAAACCGCTGATCAGCCTCAACTGCGCCGCGTTGCCGGAAACCTTGGTGGAAAGCGAGTTGTTCGGCCATGTGCGCGGCGCCTTCACCGGCGCGTTGAACGAGCGCCGGGGCAAGTTCGAGCTGGCCAATGGCGGCACCCTGTTCCTCGACGAAGTGGGCGAGTTGTCACTGACCGTGCAAGCCAAGCTGCTGCGCGTACTGCAGAGCGGCCAGTTGCAGCGCCTGGGCTCGGACAAAGAGCACCGAGTGGACGTGCGCCTGATCGCCGCCACCAACCGTGACCTGGCCGAAGAAGTGCGCAATGGTCGCTATCGCGCGGACTTCTACCACCGCCTCAGCGTATACCCGCTGCAAGTGCCAGCGTTGCGAGAGCGCGGCAGGGACGTGCTGCTGTTGGCGGGTTTCTTCCTGGAGCAGAACCGCTCGCGCATGGGCCTGGGCAGCCTGCGTCTGACCAGCGATGCCCAGGCAGCACTGCTGGCCTACAACTGGCCGGGTAATGTGCGCGAGCTGGAACATTTAATTGGCCGCAGCGCCCTGAAGGCCCTGGGTAACTGTCGCGAACGGCCGAAGATCCTCAGCCTGAGCGCCCAGGACCTGGACTTGCCCGACATCAGCGCGCCACTGCCGGTCGAAACGCAGGCCGAATCAGCCCCCGTCGTCACCGGCGACCTGCGCCAGGCCACCGAGCACTATCAGCGCCAGATCATCAGCGCTTGCCTGGAACGCCACCAGCAAAACTGGGCCGGCGCCGCCCGCGAACTGGGCCTGGACCGCGCCAACCTGGGGCGCATGGCCAAGCGCCTTGGCCTCAAATAACTGTGGGAGGGGGCTTGCCCCCGATGGCATTGGGTCAGGCACCTGATAGTTAGCTGACACACCGTCATCGGGGGCAAGCCCCCTCCCACATTAGATTTGCTTAGCCTGAAACACCGGGCTCACAGGCTTGGGTTTGCGAAACACCAACACATTGCCCAGCATCACCAGCACCAACCCCGCCAACGCTGGCGCGGTCCATTGATAGCCCTCGGCAAACGCCGACACATTCAGCGCCACCACCGGGAACAATACCGTGCAATACGCCGCGCGCTCCGGCCCCATGCGGCCGACCAGCGTGAGGTAGGCGGTAAAACCGATCACCGAGCCCGGAATCACCAAATACCACAGGGCGCCGATGTAGCGCGCGCTCCAATCCATATCGAACGGAATACCGCGCACGGCACAGTAGGTCGCCAGCATCACCGAGCCATACGCCATGCCCCAGGCGTTGGTGGTGAGCGGCTTGAGCCCGGCCTTCTGTTGCAGGCTCGACAGCATATTGCCCGCCGAAAAACACATCGTGCCGAGCAACGCCAAGCCCAGGCCGAGCAAAGTCTGTGGGCTGGCGGTATGCCCGACCAATTCCGGCCAGAACAGAAAGCCCAACCCCAGCAGCCCCAACGCGCCCCCCATCAACACATTACGCGCCACCCGCTGGCCGAAGAACACCCGGGCATTCAACGCGTTCCACAACGTGGCCGTGGAAAACACCACCGCTACCAACCCGCTGGGAATCCATTGGCTGGCGGTGAGAAAGCACATGAAGTTGACGCAGAACAGGCACAACCCCTGGGCCAGGCAGATCAGGTGCCCACGCCGGTTCATCACCTGCAGTTTGCGGCTGAGCAGCAACAGCGCAAACAACACCAGCGCCGCCAGGCCGAAGCGATAGACGATCGACACGGGAATCGCCACCACGCCCAACTGCCATTTGAGGGCGATCCAGGTCGTGCCCCAGATCAGCACCGTGAGTAAATACAGGAAAAGGTTCATAGCGGGCTCCGTCAATTGAGCCACAGTGTCGCCGCCAACGCCGGGAAAGCACTTGCAGATTCTTGCGCTTTTGTCGGCCGGTGGGCTCACAGCGCCGGTCACCCGGAGTAGGATGCAAGACGTCGGAGAACACGCCATGCCAGATCTGGAATCCCTGCAAGTCTTTCAATCCCTTAACCGCTCGCCCAACGCACGCCTCGAAGCCTGCGCCGAGCTCGGTGACGGATTGTCTGCGGCCCTGTGGAGCAATCACCATGATGCCCAGGATTACCAGGCGCCCGGCCATCACACCCTGTCCTGCTACATCGGCGGTGGCACCGGCACGTTCCGGCGTGACCAGCCGGGCACCAAGGGTGGCCCCGACAAACTGTGCATCCTGCCCGCCGAGCACCAGTCGGCCTGGGTCATCAACGGTGAGATCCGCCTGGCCCACGTGTATTTCAGCCCGGAACAATTTGCCCTCGGTTGCGTCACCCTGCTTGACCGCGAGCCGCGTGAACTTCAACTGCGCGAAAGCACTTTCCTGGAAGACGCCACCCAAGCCCGGCGCTTTCACCAGTTGATCGCCCTCAACTGGCACGAACCCGCCGAGCGCCTGCTGACCAGCAGCCTGGCCCACGAAATGCTCAGCCACACCTTGCTCAGCCAAGTGGGCGCGCGAAACGGACTGCGCTTGAAAGGCGGGCTGGCGGCCCACCAGCGGCGGCTATTGGTGGAATACATCGACCACCACCTGGAAGACCCTATCAGTCTGGGGCAGTTGGCCGGACTGTGTGCGCTGTCGGAGTACCATTTTGCGCGGATGTTCCGCCAAAGCTTCGGCCTGCCGCCCCATCAATATCTCTTGGCGCGTCGCCTGGCGCGTGCGCAAACCCTGCTGCGCGGTGGCGCGCTGCCCTTGGGTGAAATCGCCTGGATGTGCGGTTTCTCCAGTGCCAGCCACTTCACCCATCGTTTTCGCCAGGCCATGGGCGCCACACCTGGGGAGTACCGCCAGGCGTTCAGCGCCTAGGTCATCAAGCCCAACGTCTTGGCCTTGGCCACCGCCTGGGTGCGCCGCTCCACACCGAGTTTGCTATGGATGCGCCGCGCGTGGGTCTTGACGGTGTGCAGGGAAATAAACAGGCGGTCGGCGATTTCCAGGTTGGAGTTGCCCTGGGCGATTAACTGCAACACTTCCAGCTCGCGCTGGCTCAGGGGGTTGTCCGCCGCGCCCGCCGTTGACACCTGAGCCTCCAGGCCCAATTCGCTCAACAACCCCGGCGCGCGCAAGCGCAACTCGCGAATCGCCTGTTGCACCTGACAGCGTTGCGCCAGAGCCTGGCCGGTTTGCAGCGCACCACGCGCCAGGGCCGAATCGCCCAGTTGCCAAGCCACTTCACCCAGTACCAGGTGCAATTCGGTTTCCAGGCACAGCATGCCGCGCTGCCGAGTGGTGTCGAGCAAGGCATTAATGCGTGCGATAGGTTGGTCGGCACAACCCAGTTTCACCTCGGCCAACACCAGCAGGTATTCCAGACGCGGCACCAATTCCAGGGTAGCCGGCGGCGCCTGCCGGGCCTGGGGGCCACGAAAGTGACGCAAGACCCGGCGCACCGCCTCCACCGTCAACTCGGCACGCCCTTGCTGTAACCAGAAGTGCCCGCTGACCAACAGCAGCACGGCGCGGTACACCGTGTCTGGCACGTGCCGTTGCTGCATCAAGCGCTCGGCATCACGCAACTGGATAAAGGCCTGGGCGTAATCGCCACGGTTGGCGGCCAGCAAGGCCAGGCCGAGAAACCCGTACAGCACGCGTTTGTCGTGGCTGTGCAGGCACATCTTCAACCC
>NZ_JBOICG010000256.1:0-13623 GCF_050739995.1 Pseudomonas sp.
CTCCCACACTTGGAATGCATTCCAAAATGTGGGAGCTGGCTTGCCTGCGATGGCGTCATCACGGCCTACGCAAAAGCCTGCTCAAGCGCCACACCCGCTCCGGTCAAGCCGGAATACGGCGCGGTCACCAACCACACAGGAATGCCTTTGAAGTAGTCGCTCATGCAGCCTTTGTCACTGAAGCTCTTGGCAAAACCGCTGTTGATAAAGAAGTCGGCAAACCGCGGAATCACTCCACCCACGATGTACACGCCACCGCGTCCACCGGTGGTCAGCACGTTGTTGCCGGCAACCCGCCCCAGCCAGATGCTGAACTGGTTCAAGACCTCCATCGCCACCGGCTCGCCGGCCAGGCCCGCCGCGGTAATGGCTTCGGGGGTGTCCAGCACCGGCGTGTGGCCGTCCACCGCACAGATCGCGCGGTAGACACGCGGCAGGCCGCCACCGCTCAGGGCGGTCTCGGCGCTGACGTGGCCGATCTCATTGTAGATGTGCTGCCACAGCTGGGTTTCACGTGGGCTGCTCAGGGGCAGGTCGACATGGCCGCCCTCCCCAGGCAACGCCGCCCAGCGACCGCTGCCCAAGTCCAGCAACGTACCGACGCCCAGGCCAGTGCCCGGACCGATCACCACCGCTGGGCGAAACGCTTCCGGCGTACCTTCGCAGACCACACGGAATTCGCCGGGCTTGAGACGGGTCATGCCCAGGGCCATGGCCGTGAAGTCATTCACCAACAGCAGTTCATCCACCTGCAAGGCCTGGCAAAACGCAGTCTTGCTCAGGCGCCAATGATTGTTGGTGAATTTAAATTCATCGCCGCTCACCGGCCCTGCGACCGACAGGCACACCGCGCCGATGTCCCCGATTTCCAGGCCCTCTTCCTTGAGGTAGACCTTGATGGCCTCCTCTGGGCTTGAGTGATCCGCCGTGGCGTGCACCCGGATCGAATGCAGCTCCTGATCCCGCCACAACGCAAAACGGGCGTTGGTGCCCCCGATATCACCGACCAGCGCAAGCTTCACTTAAGCGTCTCCAAGGCAGAGGTAAAGGCGCTGGCGCCCTGCTCTGCGGAGCTTGCGGCCAAGCGCATAAATGCAAACAGCTCGCGACCGGCCCCCACGTTGTTGCCCAACAGGCCGGTGGCAGGTGTGCGCGCTGCGAATGCTTCGGCGTCCACCTTAAGCTCCAAGGTGCCCTTCACGCCATCCACGCGAATGATATCGCCATCCTGGACCCGCGCCAGTGGTCCACCGCTCTGGGCTTCGGGGTTGACGTGGATCGCGGCGGGGATCTTACCCGAGGCGCCAGACATACGCCCGTCCGTTACCAGTGCCACTTTGAAGCCACGGTCCTGCAGCACACCGAGGAATGGGGTCATCTTATGCAATTCGGGCATGCCATTGGAGCGCGGGCCCTGGAAGCGCATCACGGCGACGAAGTCTTTTTCCAACTGACCGGCCTTGAACGCGTCCGCCAGGTCTTGTTGATCCTGGAACACCACGGCCGGCGCTTCGACGATTTGATGCTCAAGGGCCACGGCCGAGACTTTCATCACGCCACGACCGAGATTGCCTTCCATCACGCGCAAACCGCCTTCGGCCGAAAACGCACGGGCCACGGGGCGCAGGATGGTTTCGTCGAGGCTTTCGATGGGGCCGTCACGCCAGATCAGTTCGCCGTCGACCAGGAACGGTTCCTGGGTGTAGCGGCTCAGGCCCTTGCCCGCCACGGTGTTGACGTCTTCGTGAAGCAGGCCGGCTTCCAGCAGCTCGCGGATCAGGAACGACATACCGCCCGCCGCCTGGAAGTGGTTGATATCCGCCTTGCCGTTTGGATACACGTGGGACAGGGTTGGCACCACCTCGGAGAGGTCGGCCATGTCCTGCCAGGTAAGGATGATGCCCGCCGACATGGCAATGGCCGGCATGTGCAGGGTGTGGTTGGTGGAACCACCCGTGGCATTGAGGGCAACGATAGAGTTGACGATGGACTTCTCGTCGACGATCTCGCCGATGGGCGTGAAGTTGCCGTTGGCCTTGGTCAGGCGAGTGACCTGGTGCGCGGCTTCGCGGGTCAGTGCATCACGCAGCGGCGTGTAGGGGTTGACGAACGAAGCGCCCGGCAAGTGCAGGCCCATCACTTCCATCAGCAACTGGTTGGTGTTGGCGGTGCCATAGAAGGTGCAGGTGCCGGGGCTGTGGTAGGACTTCATCTCCGATTCCAGCAGCTCTTCGCGGGTGGCCTTGCCTTCGGCATAACGCTGGCGCACGTCGGCCTTCTGCTTGTTGGAAATACCCGACGGCATCGGGCCGCCCGGGACGAAGATCATCGGTAGATGGCCATAGCGCAATGCGCCCATCATCAGGCCGGGGACGATCTTGTCGCAGATGCCCAGCATCAAGGCGGCATCGAACATATTGTGGGACAGCGCTACCGCCGTGGACATGGCAATGACTTCACGGCTGAGCAGGCTCAGCTCCATGCCTGGCTCGCCCTGGGTCACGCCGTCGCACATCGCGGGGGTGCCGCCGGCGAACTGGCCGACCGAGCCGACTTCACGCAGGGCTTTCTTGATCTGTTCAGGGAAATGTTCGTACGGCTGGTGTGCCGAGAGCATGTCGTTATATGACGAAACAATTGCCACGTTGGCGGCATTCATCATACGCAGACTATTTTTATCTTCAGTACCGCACCCGGCCACGCCGTGGGCGAAGTTGGCACATTGCAGCTTGCCGCGCATCGGACCGTCGCTGGCCGCGCCGCGAATGAGCGCAAGGTAAGCCTCGCGGGTTGCACGACTGCGGGCGATAAGCCGTTCGGTGACCTCAATAACGCGGGGATGCATGTGTAGAACTCCAGGCTAACGGATGTGGCGACCTGAGTGTCTATGCTGATCAAACGCCCGCAGCGCATGGGATGGCATGGGTGTCGTTTAAATCATCGGACCAGTTGATTCAGGTCACTCGTTGTAGATTGAACAAAATATTGCCACTAAAAAGGCTTGTCTTCTATTTTTATGCGAATAATCTTGTAATTCTTACAACAAATCGACGACAGGCACTTTCCAATGACTCTTCGCATCGCAATCAATGGTTTTGGCCGAATTGGCCGTAATGTCCTGCGCGCACTGTATACCCAAGGCTACCGCCAGGATTTGCAGATCGTCGCCATCAATGATTTGGGCGACAGCGCCATCAATGCCCACCTGCTCAAATACGACACCGTGCATGGTACTTTCGAAGCAGAGGTCGCCCACGATCAGGAAAGCCTGACCGTCAATGGTGACCGGATTGCCGTCAGTGCCATTCGCAACCCAGCCGAACTGCCATGGGCTGCGCTGAAAATCGACGTGGTGTTCGAATGCACCGGCCTGTTCACCGACCGTACCAAGGCTGCCGCCCATATTACCGCCGGCGCGCGCAAGGTGATCATCTCCGCCCCCGCCAAAGGCGCAGACGCCACCGTAGTCTACGGCGTGAACCATGACATCTTGCGTCAATCCCACCAGATCATCTCCAACGCTTCGTGCACCACCAACTGCCTGGCGCCGGTTGCCCAGGTGTTGCACCGTGAACTGGGGATCGAAAGCGGCTTGATGACCACCATTCACGCCTACACCAACGACCAGAACCTGACCGACGTCTACCACACCGACCCGTACCGCGCGCGTTCGGCCACCCAAAACATGATCCCGAGCAAGACTGGCGCCGCCGAAGCCGTCGGCCTGGTGCTACCGGAACTGGCGGGCAAGTTGACCGGCATGGCCGTGCGTGTACCGGTGATCAATGTGTCGCTGGTCGACCTCACCGTGCAATTGAAGAAGGACGCCACGGCCGAGGAAGTCAACGCACTGCTCAAAGAAGCCAGTCAACACTCGAAAATCCTCGGTTACAACACCCTGCCGCTGGTTTCCAGTGACTTCAACCATAACCCGCTGTCGTCGATTTTCGATGCCAATCACACCAAGGTCAGCGGCAAATTGCTGAAGGTGCTGGCGTGGTATGACAACGAGTGGGGCTTCTCCAACCGTATGCTGGATAACTGCCTGGCGCTGTGCAACGCCGAGTAATCGTTGGCCAGGGCTCGCCTGTGTGGGAGCTGGCTTGCCTGCGATAGCATCGCCACGGTGTAACTGAAACACCGCGGTGCCTGCATCGCGGGCAAGCCCGGCTCCCACGGGGATCTTTGCAGCATCTCAAAGTGCCACTTGCCATTTGAGTTGATGATAAGCATTATCATTAACTGCAAATCGGTCTGGTATCACTGTGAGCCAATCTCGCTTCAACCAAGTCTTTCTCACCCAACGGGTGATTCTGCTACGCACCTTGCAGCGGATGGTGAATAACCACAGCACCGCCGAGGACCTGTTGCAGGAAACCTACCTGCGCGTCACCCGCGCCATCAGCGAGCGGCCGATCGATCACCTCGAACCCTTCGTCTATCAGACCGCGCGCAACCTGGCGCTGGATCATCTGCGCGCGCGTCGGATTCAGGCCCGTACGCTGCAGGAAGATGTCCCGCTGGACGTCCTGCAAAGCGTTGCCGCCCCCATCAGCACCCCGGAAGACGCGACCCAGGCCGAGCAACTGCTCGAACACCTGAGCGTCAGCCTCGGCCAGTTGAGCGCCCGCCAGCAGCAGATTTTCATCCTCAGCCGCCTGCACGGTTGCAGCTATCAAGAGATTGCCGATCAACTCCAAGTGTCCTTGAGCACCGTGCAAAAGGAACTGAAATTGATCATGGCCATCTGTGTAGGTGTGGCCGAACGGCTGGATCAGCCTTAAGCTGCACCCGAATCCGGCTGTACGAAAGATGAATAGAACGTGGCGAAGACCCGAGGAACACCGTGACGGACCCGAATAAACTGCGCCCCCATGAGCTGGCTCATGAGGTGTTGCAAGACACGGCCATGGACCAAGCCCTCGATTGGCTGATCGCCTTGCAGTGCCCGCAGCCCGGGCAGCAGGCCGAGTTCGACGCCTGGCTGGCCAGCGACCCGGCGCATCGGCAGGCCTTCGCCAAAGCCCAGGCCGCCTGGGGTGGCGCGCCAGTGCATAGCGCCGCCGTGGCCCTGGCCGCGCCGCGCAAGCCCAGCGCCTGGCGCCGTATCAAACCGCATTGGAAACCCTTGGCCACCGCCGCTGTGTTATTGATCGGCCTGTTCAGCTTCAGCAACCTGCCTGTACGCCTGCAAGCCGATCACCTTACGGTCGTGGGCGAACGCCAACGCCTGCAACTGGACGATGGCTCGAAAGTGCTGTTGAACACCAACTCGGCGTTCTCCAGCAGCATCAAGGATCACCAGCGTGTCGCCCGCCTGTATCAGGGCGAGGCATTTTTTGAAGTGGTACCCAGCCGTGGCCTGCCCCTGGAAATTGATGCGGGCCCGGTACGCGCCAGCGTGCGCGACACCGACTTCGCCGTGCGTTACCTCAACGGCGAGGCCCAGGTGCAGGTGCAGCGCGGCGATGTCGATTTGAGCACCACCTTCAACGATGCCCGGGTGCGCCTGAGCGCCGGTGAAAGCATCCGCATCGGCCCCAAGGGCTTCGGTCAGCCGGCCAAGCTGGATGCCCACAAGGACCTGGCCTGGGTCCAGGGTCGACTGGTATTCGAAAACTGCCCGATGAGCGAAGTGCTGGCCGAACTGCGCCGCTATTACCCGGGTTGGATCGTCAACAACAACGATAAGCTCGCCAGCGTTGCGGTCACGGGTAATTACCGTCTCGACCAGCCATTGGATGTGGTGCGCTCTCTGGCACACATCACTTCGGCCAAGCTCTCGGAATACCCGGCGCTGGTCATTCTGAACTAAATGAGAATTATTTTTACTCGATAGAGGAAGGTGGTACGTCTCGTCTTAGCCAATGCAACTGATTCCTATTTGATTCAGCTCGCAACTATAAGATTCGTACCTCCGGAGCGCTCTCGATGTCCTCTCGTTTCAACCGCCGGTCTTCTTCGCCCGTTCTGTCCTTGCTGACCGCCGCCATCCTGTTGGCCGGCGCGCCCATGACGGCCGCCACGGCTGCCGAGCCAGTCGCCCGCAGCCACGGCAATTACAACTTCAGCATCGAGCAGCAGCCTTTGGTCTCGGCACTGAATGCCTTTACCGCCGTGACCGGCTGGCAAGTCGGCCTGCCGGCAGAGCTGGGCCAGGGTGTGTCGTCCCCCGGCGTACGCGGCCCGCTGTCAGCGGAAAAAGCCCTGGACCGGCTGTTGGTGGGGACCAACCTGAGCTACCGCAAACTGGGCAATAACAACATCGTTCTGGAAAGACGCGCCACGGGCAGCACACTCAACCTGCAACAAGTGACCATCAGCGCCACCCGTAACGAACAGGACATCAACAGTGTGCCCAGCACCGTCACCGTGCATGACCGCGAGGAGCTGGACCGCCAGAACGTGAACACCATTCGCGAGCTGGTGCGTTACGAGCCCGGCGTCTCCGTCGGCGGCGCCGGCACGCGCTCCGGCAATGCGGGCTACAACATCCGCGGTATCGACGGCGACCGCATCCTCACCCAGGTGGATGGCGTCGAGGTGCCCGACAACTTCTTCAACGGCCCCTACGCCAAGACGCGCCGCAACTACGTCGACCCGGAAATCGTCAAGCGCGTGGAAATCCTGCGCGGCCCGGCTTCGGCCCTGTACGGCAGCAGTGCGATTGGCGGCGCGGTGAGCTACTTCACCCTCGATCCGGACGACATCATCAAACCCGGCCAGGACGTCGGCGCCCGCCTGAAAACCGGCTACAGCTCCGCCGATGAAAGCTGGCTGACCTCCGGCACTGTCGCCGGCCGTGTGCAGGACTTCGACGGTTTGCTGCACCTGAGCCAGCGTAATGGTCATGAGAGGGAGTCCTACGACGGCAACAACGCCACCGGCCTGGCTCGCACCGGCGCCAACCCGGAAGATGCGCGCACCACCAATATCCTCGCCAAGTTGGGCTGGAATTATGGCGATGACAACCGCCTGGGCCTGACCTACGAGAAGTTCAAGGATGACCGTGACGTCAATTTGAAGAACGCAGTCGGTGGCCCGTTCGTGGGTGGCCGCGGCATGAATCTTTACCGCGACCGCCGCGGCAATGACACCATCACCCGTGAACGCTTCGGGCTGGAAAACACCTTAGCGCTCGAATCGCCGATAGCCGACCGCATCAAGACCAGCCTCAACTACCAGATCGCCAAGACCGACCAGACCACTGCCGAGATCTACCAGGCCGGCCGTCGCGTGTTGCGCACCCGTGACACGCTGTACGAAGAAAAACAGTGGGTGTTCGACGCCCAACTGGACAAGGCTTTCAGCCTCGGCGAGACCGATCACCAGGTCACCTACGGCACGACGCTCAAGCAGCAGAAAGTCACCGGTTCCCGCGAAGGCTCGGCGACCTGCCTGGCCGTCGGTTCGGGTTGCACCGCCATCGGCGCGCCCAGCCCATCCGCCAGCGACAGCGTGAAAAAGTCCAGCGACTTCCCGGACCCGACCATCAACACCTACTCGCTGTTCGCCCAAGACCAGATCGCCTGGGGCAAATGGACCTTCCTGCCCGCCGTGCGCTACGACTACACCCAGCTCAAGCCCAAGCTGACCCAGGAGTTCCTCAACACCGTCAACCCGACCGGCAAGGATACGGTCAATGACAAGGATAAAACCTGGAACCGTGTGACCCCCAAGTTCGGCCTGACTTACGCGCTTACCGATCAATACACCCTGTTCGGCCAATACGCCGAAGGTTTCCGCACGCCATCGGCGAAAGCGCTGTATGGCCGCTTTGAAAACCTCAACCTGGGTTACACCGTGGAGCCCAACCCGGACCTCAAGCCGGAAACCAGCAAAGGCATCGAAACCGGGATTCGCGGCAAGTTCGACGCAGGCTCCTTCGACATCGCGGTGTTCTACAACAAGTACCGTGATTTCATCGATGAAGACAACGCCATAGTCGGCGGCACCGTCGAACAGTTCCAGGCCGTCAACATCAAACGCGCCACCATCAAGGGCGCAGAAGCCAAAGGCCGCCTGAATCTGGATGCTTTTGGTGCGCCTCAGGGGCTGTACACCCAGGGTTCGGTTTCCTATGCCTATGGTCGTAACGACGAAACCGGCGAGCCACTCAACAGCGTCAACCCACTCAAGGGCGTATTCGGCCTGGGCTACGACCAGGACAACTACGGCGGCCTGCTGAGCTGGACCTTGGTGAAGCGGCAGAACCGCGTCGACAGCACCACCTTCCACGCCCCCGATGGCAACGGCGCATTCAAGACTCCGGGCTTCGGCGTGCTCGACCTGAGCGGCTACTACAAAGTCACCAACGACGTGACCATCAACGCCGGTCTCTACAACCTGACCGACAAGAAGTACTGGAACTGGGATGACGTACGTAGCTACGACAGCGTCGGCGAAGCCGCAGTGACCGGCCCGGCCAACCTCGACCGCCTGACCCAGCCTGGCCGCAACTTCGCGATCAACCTGATCTGGGACATCTGATCGATGCGCCTCACCTCGCCGGAATTAATCGCCGGCAGGTGAGGATTTTTTACTGTGCCGCGTCTTCTTGTTCGTCTAGTTGATAACCGCTCTCTTTAGAGCCACAAGGCGCTCCCCCTCTCAAGGACTTTTTCGATGACTGCTTCTCCTACCGCAGAACGCCCAAGCCTGCGCTCCCAGCGCCTGAACCAGATCACCAACGAACCACACACCAAGCTCGATGCTCTGGTCAAAGCCCATGCCCCGTTTGAAACCCAGGCCAACTTCGCCCGTTTCGTGGTGGCGCAATACTTGTTCCAATCGGAGCTGGTAGCCCTGTACAACGATCCGGAACTGATCAAGATCGTCCCGGACCTGGCCGAGCGCTGCCGCGCCGAAGCCGCCAAGCTGGACCTGAGCGACCTGGACACCGACGTGCCGGCACCAGTCGCAGGCGCGGTGAAGAACCCGAGCAAAGCCGAAGCCTTGGGCTGGCTGTTCGTGTCGGAAGGCTCGAAGCTGGGCGCTGCCTTCCTGATCAAGCGCGCCGTCGGCCTGGGCCTGAGCGAAACCTTCGGTGCCCGTCACCTCGGTGAACCGGCCGGTGGTCGCGCCGAAGGCTGGAAGCGCTTTACCCGCACCCTCGACGGCCTGGAATTCAGCGCCGAAGATGAAGCCGCGGTGGAAAAAGGCGCGATCGACGCATTCGTGCGCTTCACCGTGCTGCTGGAACAGGCGTACGCTAGCGCCCCTGAACTGGCCTGACGACCAAATTGAAATGCAATCAACTGTGGGAGGGGTCAAGCCCCCTCCCACATTTAGATCCCATTTCATATTGATTTTTTGTGATATCCCGACCCATGACCGGCAAAACCCAATCCACCTCGAAAATCGCCCGGGTCCTCTTCGGCTTGCTGGCCTACGTCAGCCTGGGCATCGGGTTGGTGGCGATTGTCATACCGGGTTTGCCCACCACCGAATTCATCCTGCTCGCCGCCTGGGCCGCCACCAAAAGCTCACCGCGCCTCAGCGCCTGGCTGGAAAACCACCGGCTGTTCGGGCCGATCCTGTTCAACTGGCGCAATGGCAAGATCATCGCCCGCCGCGCCAAAGTCAGCGCCACCGTGAGCATGCTGCTGTGTGCTGGCCTGATGCTCGTGATGCTCGACCACGGCTGGCCGATCTACTTGGCAATCGGCGGAATGAGCCTGGGCAACTTGTGGATCTGGTCGCGTCCGGAACGGCTTGCAGCCCCCGTATAACGTTGCCTGTAGGATTTCCCCTACCGCTCATCGCCTTCTCCTCATGAAACATCACGTTACGCCGATGTTCCGGACATAGCGCCGAATGGACTTGGCTCGCCCTGCTTGCACTTCAACAAGTCCATTCGCGAGTGAACCTATGTTCGACACCCTCTCTATCCGCTTGAAAATCGTGCTGCTGTCCGGCCTATGCCTCTTGGGGGTTATCGCGCTGATTGTCGGCATCAACCTGTATGAAGCCGACCAGAACAACCGCCTGGTCAGCGATTCAAGCTCGCGAATGCTCAACAGCAGTGTGCAGAACCTGTTGCAAGCCAAAGCCGGTGAACAAGCCGTGCAACTGCAAAAAACCTTCGGTGAAAGCCTGGTGGTGATCACCGCGTTGGCCGACCAGATCAAAAGCTTGCGCACCACAGCCGCCAAACGCGGGCTTGAGGCCAGCGCCCTGCGGGAAGAACTCAACCAGAGCCTCAAGACTGCCTTCGAGCGCAACAGCAAAGTGCTCGGCATCTGGCTGTCGTTCGAGCCCAACGGCCTGGATGGCAAAGACAGTGAGTTCATCGACGACAAAGCCCGCGTTTCCAACGAAAAGGGCCGATTTTCCAGCTACTGGAGCCGTGCCGGTGGTGAAGGTTTGAACACCATCATGGTCGAAGACGACCTGACCAAGACCACCCCCAACCTCAGCGGCACGCCCTACAACATCTGGTACACCTGCCCACGAGATACCCGTAACGTTTGTCTGCTGGACCCGTACGCCGATGAAGTGGCCGGCAAACAGATGCTGATGACCACGCTCTCGTTACCATTGATCGTCGACGGTAAAGTCATCGGCGTGGTGGGTATCGACCTGGCGCTGACGGCCCTGCAGGCGGCTACGGATACAGCGCAAAAAGATCTGTTCAACGGTGCCGGGTATCTGGAAATTCTCTCCAGTACCGGTTTGATTGCAGCCTTCAGCGGCCAACCGGACAAGGTCGGCAAAAACCTGATCGATACCATCGGCACCGAGGGCAAGGAGATCGTGCAACTGCTGGCCAGTGATACGCGCATGATCCGCGAAGAGGACGACACCATTCGCGCCGTCTACCCGGTCAAGCCAATCGCCGACGCCAAGACCTGGGGCGTGGTGATCAAGCTGCCCAAGCAAGTCATGCTCGGCGACGTGGTGAAGCTGCAAGGCATACTCGACAAGGCTCAGGATGCGTCCACCGTCAAAGCCTTGCTGGTCGGCGGCGCTGCAGCGTTGCTCGGTTTGCTGCTGATCTGGCTGACCGCCACCGGCGTCACCCGTCCGATCAACAACGTGGCCGCCATGCTCAAGGACATTGCCAGCGGCGAGGGCGACCTGACCCAGCGCCTGGCCTACGCCAAGAAAGATGAGCTGGGCGAGCTGGCGAACTGGTTCAACCGTTTTCTCGACAAGCTGCAGCCGACCATCGCACAGATCAAACAGAGCATCACCGAAGCCCGTGGCACCGCAGACCAGTCATCTGCGATTGCCCGCCAGACCAGCGAAGGCATGCAGGTGCAGTTCCGCGAAATCGACCAGGTGGCCACCGCGTCCAACGAAATGAGCGCCACCGCCCATGACGTGGCCAACAGTGCCTCCAATGCCGCCAGTGCGGCGCGCGGGGCGGATCAGTCGGCGCGTGAGGGCATGTCGATCATCGAGCAGAGCACCCGCGACATCACCACCCTCGCCGAAGAAGTCAGCAAGGCGGTGACAGAAGTCGAAGCCCTGGCGGTAAACAGCGAGCAGATCGGTTCAGTACTGGAAGTGATCCGCAGCATTGCCGAACAAACCAACCTGCTGGCGCTCAACGCCGCCATCGAAGCCGCACGCGCCGGGGAAAGCGGGCGTGGTTTTGCCGTGGTGGCTGACGAAGTGCGCAATCTGGCCAAGCGCACCCAAGACTCGGTGGAGGAAATCCGCCTGGTGATCGAACGCATCCAGAGCGGCACCCGCGGTGTGGTGGAGACCATGCACTCCAGCCAGCACCAGGCCCAGAGCAATGCCGGGCAGATCCATCAAGCGGTACAGGCGTTGAGCAAGATCAGCGATGCGGTGACGGTGATCAGCGACATGAACCTGCAAATCGCCAGCGCCGCCGAAGAGCAGAGTGCCGTGGCCGAAGAGGTCAACCGCAACGTCTCGGCGATCCGAACCGTCACCGAGACCCTCACCGGCCAGGCTACCGAGTCGGCGGCCATCAGCAGCCAACTGAATGCGTTGGCCAGCCAGCAGATGAAGTTGATGGATCAGTTCAAGGTCTGACTCGGTTTCGAAACCACTGAGATCCATGTGGGAGCCGGGCTTGCCCGCGATGCAGGCAACTCGGTGTGCCTAAAGAACCGAGTCGATGCTATCGCAGGCAAGCCAGCTCTCACATAGAGCCGGTCGGCGGTAGCTTAGAGACCGGTCCAAGCGCTGACGAACTGTGTCAGATCTTCTTTAGCTGCGGTACGCGGCGGGTTTTGCGGCGTACCCAGGTAAAGGAAGCCAATCACTTCCTCATCCGCCGTCAGCCCCAGCCCCTTGGCAACGTGGGCCGAATAAGACAATTCGCCCGTACGCCACACCGCGCCGATTCCCTGTGCATAAGCCGCCAGCAGAATGCCGTGGGCGGCGCAGGCAGCGGCCAGCAATTGCTCAGATTTCGGCACCTTGAAGTGTTCCTGCAAACGAGCAATCACCACCACGACCAACGGGGCACGCAGCGGGCCATTCAGGGCTTTGTCGATGACGGCTTGCGGTGCGGCGGCATCCTGCAGGCGTGCGGCTTCGGCCAACAACACACCCATTTGCTCACGGGCGGCACCTTCCACGGTGAGGAACCGCCAAGGGCGTAACTGGCCGTGGTCCGGCGCACGCATGGCGGCGGCGAACAGCACGTCGCGCTGCTCCTGGGTCGGTGCCGGCTCCAGCAAACGCGGCACGGAAACACGGTTGAGCAAAGCGTCGAGAGCCTGCATTGGCCACCTCCAGAAATAAATGTGCGGCCATTCTAGCGGGAATGAATCGGGTTCCACCAAACGATAATTGCTCTTATTCAATCCGCCCTGCCCTGTTAGACTTTGCGGCCTAAATTTAAGCCCTCGTTCAGGAAATTCGATGTTCCGTTCGTTTATTCGCCTGTCCGCTGCACTGATGGCCTTGAGCCTGACAGCCTGCGACGACGCCCCACGCTTCACCAAGGCTGAGCAGGGTGAAGCGCGGGCCGGCGGTGCAACGACGGTGAACAAGCGCGACCAGAACGCGTTTTCCCTGCCCTCGGCCAACCTGGCGCCGAGCCGGCGCCTGGATTTCAGCGTCGGCAACAGCTTCTTTCGCAACCCTTGGGTGATCGCCCCGTCCACCACCACCGCCCGTGATGGCTTGGGCCCGCTGTTCAACACCAACGCCTGCCAGAACTGCCATATCAAGGACGGTCGCGGTCACCCGCCGCTGCCCGATGCGCCCAACGCGGTGTCGATGCTGGTGCGCCTGTCGATCCCGGCGGCACCGGTCGATGCCAAGCTTATCGAGCAGGTCGGCGTGGTGCCCGAGCCGGTCTACGGCGGGCAATTGCAAGACATGGCCGTGCCGGGCGTGGCCCCTGAAGGCAAAGTGCGGGTGGATTACACGCCAGTCAACGTGATTTTCAAGGACGGCACGGTGGTTGAGCTGCGCAAGCCAAACCTGCAAATCACCCAGCTCGGCTACGGGCCGATGCATCCGGATACACTTTTTTCCGCGCGGATTGCACCGCCGATGATCGGCCTGGGCCTGCTCGAAGCCATCAGCGACGCCGACATCCTGCGCAACACCGACGCAAAAACCGCCGACAAAGAAGCCCTCATCGGTCGCGCCAACTGGGTCTGGGATGATGCCCGGCACACCACCGTCCTC
>NZ_JBOICG010000257.1:0-6170 GCF_050739995.1 Pseudomonas sp.
CACCGCTATCGCAGGCAAGCCAGCTCCCACAGTTTGACTGCATTCCAGCCCTACAGCCGATTCGGCTGCACCACTGCCTTTTTCAGCTTTCCCGGCTGACCTGCCCCGCTGTTTCAGCCGGGATTCACCCCACGCAACGCACAAAATAGCGCCATAGCTCACTCCATGGATTTCGTGCACCCATGCAAACCACCAACACCGTCTTGATGATTCGCCCGGCGCGCTTTGCCTTCAACCCGGACACTGCGATCAACAACCGCTTCCAACGCCCGCCCCTCGACCCACTCGGCGCGCAGCAGAAAGCGCTGGAAGAGTTCGACGGCTATGTCGACACCCTGCGCAATCACGGCGTTGAAGTGCTGGTGGTACAGGACACTCCGGCGCCCCACACCCCTGACTCGATTTTCCCCAACAACTGGTGGAGCAGCCACGCCGACGGCAGCCTCGTGCTGTACCCGATGGAAGGCCAGAACCGACGACTGGAGCGCAACAAGGGTGTGCTGCAAGTGCTGGAACAGCGCTTTTCGATCAAGGACACCATCGACCTGAGTCACCTGGAACAACAAAACATTTTCCTCGAAGGCACCGGCAGCATGGTGCTCGACCGCCAGCACCGCATCAGCTATGCCTGCCACTCCGGGCGCACGCACCAGGACGCCCTGCGCCAGTTCGCCGAACGCCTCGACTACCAGCTATGCGTGTTCCACGCCGTCGACCGCCACCACGCGCCGATCTATCACAGCAATGTGATGATGAGTGTCGGCCGCGACCTGTCGGTGGTGTGCCTGCAAGCCCTGCCCGATGCCTTTGAGCGCCGCACCCTGGAACGCTCCCTGCGCGACACCGGCAAGGACATCCTCGGCCTGGATTTCGACCAACTTGAAGCCTTCGCCGGCAACATGCTCGAGGTGCACGACCGTGACGGCCAGCCGCTGCTGGTGATGTCTGCCAGCGCCTGGAACGCCCTGCAACCGGCGCAGCGCCAGCATGTGGAACGCCACACCCGCCCGGTGGTGGTGAACATCGACAACATCGAACGCATCGGCGGCGGCAGTGCCCGCTGCATGCTGGCGGAAGTGCATCTGCCCGCCCGCCCCTCATTTCAATAAGGAGTCTTGCCATGACCCGTTACATCGACGTCAACGACCTCTGCTACCTGGTCTCGCAGAAGAGCCTGCAAACCTGCATCAGTGAAATGGCCGAGTACATCCGCGCCGACTACCTGCGCTGGCAGGATTTCGAGAAATGCGCGCGCCTGGCCAACCATTCGCCGGACGGCGTGATCGAGCTGATGCCGGTGTCTGACGCCTCGCTGTACGCCTTCAAATACGTCAACGGCCACCCCAAAAACACCCTGGCCGGCATGCTCACCGTCATGGCCTTCGGCGCCCTGGGCGATGTGGACACCGGTCAACCGATACTACTGGCGGAAATGACCCTGACCACCGCCATCCGCACCGCCGCCACCTCAGCCCTGGTGGCCCGCTACCTGGCCCGCGACAACAGCCGCAGCATGGCGCTGATCGGCAACGGCTCGCAAAGTGAATTCCAGGCCCTGGCCTTCCACAGCATGCTTGGCATCAATGAGATCCGCCTGTTCGATATCGACGCCAAGGCCACGGCCAAACTCGCCGCCAACCTCAAGGCGTTCCCGGCGCTCAAGGTGATCCTGGCCGGCAGCGTGGCCGAGGCGGTGAAAGGTGCGGACATCGTCACCACCGTGACCGCCGACAAGGCTTACGCGACTATTCTCACCGACGAAATGATCGAACCGGGCATGCACCTGAATGCCGTGGGTGGCGACTGCCCGGGCAAGACTGAGCTGGACCGGCGCATCGTCGAGCGCGCCCGGGTGATCGTCGAGTACGAACCGCAGAGCCGCATCGAAGGTGAAATCCAGCACATGCCGCACGACTCGCCGGTGACCGAGTTGTGGCAGGTGATCAACGGCCAGAAGCCCGGGCGCGAGAATGCACGCCAGATCACCCTGTTCGACTCGGTGGGTTTTGCCATCGAAGACTACTCGGCCCTGCGTTATGTGTTGGATGTGGCCAAGGCGCTCGATATCGGCAGCACACTGGAACTGGTGCCGGACCTGGCCGACCCGAAAGACCTGTATGCGCGCTTGGCCCAACGACCGGTGGCACAGCAGAAAAAGCGTGCCTGAGACCGCTCTGGCCTGCCGCTTTGCGCCCAGGGCAGGCCAGACTTTCAACTTAAAAAAGCCGATTCAGCACGTGCAACAGCCGATTCCGCTGCATTGCACGTTTTAACAGCGCAATTCGCGCTTTATGCACGGGGTAAACGACACAAAAAACGCACCACCATGAAGCATTCTCTGCGCCAACAATAAAGATTTGTTTCATCTCTATGACTGCCCCTGACATCAATTACAAAATATAGGGACTCCACCATGACTCCACTGCGATCACTCTTCGCTGCATTGCTGTTGCCACTGTGCGCCACCGCCGCCCAGGCCCAAGACTGGAAGGAAATCCGCTTCGGCGTCTTCCCCGAGTACCCACCCTTTGAATCCGTGGCCGCCGACGGCAGCCTGCAAGGCTTCGATATCGAATTGGGCAATGCGATCTGCGCCAAGCTCGACGTCAAATGCACGTGGGTGCATAACGAATTCGACGGCATGATCCCGGCCCTGCGGGCGCGCAAGTTCGACGCGATCATGTCGTCCATGGCCGTCACCCCGGCACGGGAGAAGGTCATCGACTTCACCGACCGGCTATTCCTCAGCCCGACGTCGGTGATCACCCGCAAAAACGCCGACTTCGGCGACACCCCGGACTCGTTGAAAGGCAAACAGGTAGGCGTGCTGCAAGGCTCGTTGCAGGAAGCCTACGCCCGTGCGCAACTGGCCAAGCTGGGCGCGCAAATCAAGGCATACCAATCCCAGGAACAGAACTACGCCGACCTGCAGAATGGCCGCCTTGACGCCACCCTGACCGACAAGCTCGAAGCCCAGCTCAACTTCCTGTCCAAGCCTGAAGGCGCCGACTTCAAGAGCGGCCCGGCCTTCAAGGACCCAACCTTGCCCCTGGACATCGCCATGGGCCTGCGCAAGAACGACCAGGAATTGCGCGCGCTGATCAACAAGGGCATCGCCGCCGTACAAGCCGATGGCACCTATGCGCAGATCCAGAAGAAGTACTTCGGCGATCAGGACATCTACCACGAGTGATGCCAATGCGGCCCCTGTGAGAGACGGCTTTTGTGGGAGGGGGCTTGCTCCCGATGAGGGCATGCCAGTCGACACATACAGTGACTGACTCACCGCTATCGGGGGCAAGCCCCCTCCCACACAAGCCCGCTATTACTGGGGTTTGTCTGCGCCATTTAGAGACTCCCCGATGAATGAATTCCTCAATTTGCAAGGCTACGGCCCGATGCTGGCCCAAGGCGCGTGGATGACGCTCAAGCTGGCGTTCCTGGCGCTGGCCCTGAGCCTCACCCTCGGCCTGATTGCCGCTGGCGCCAAGCTCTCCAGCGCCAAATGGCTGCGCGTACCCGCCACGCTGTACACCACGCTGATCCGTAGCGTGCCTGACCTGGTGCTGATCCTGCTGATCTTCTACAGCCTGCAACTGTGGCTCAACGACCTGAGCGAAGTGTTCGGCTGGGACTACTTTGAAATCGACCCGTTCACCGCCGGGGTGATCACCCTGGGCTTTATCTACGGCGCCTATTTCACTGAAAACTTTCGCGGCGCGATCCTCAGTGTGCCGGCCGGGCAGCTTGAAGCTGCTACCGCCTACGGCCTGAGTCGCTGGCAGCGTTTTCAGCTGGTGCTGTTCCCGCAACTGATGCGCTTCGCCCTGCCAGGCCTGGGCAATAACTGGCTGGTGCTGCTCAAGTCCACGGCGCTGGTGTCGATCATCGGCTTGTCGGACCTGGTCAAAGCCGCGCAAAACGCCGGCAAGACCACCAACGAGCCGCTGTATTTCCTGATTCTCGCCGGCTTGGTCTACCTGGTGATTACCACCCTCTCCAACCGCATCTTCAAGCGCCTCGAACGGCGTTACAACCTCGGCATCAAGGGGATGGCGCGATGATCGAACTGTTCCAGCAATACGGCCTGGCCTACCTGTTCAACGATGGCACGGGGTTGTCCGGGGTCGCCATGACCCTGTGGTTGTTCATTATCTCGGTGCTGTTGGGGTTTGTGCTGTCGATACCGTTGGCACTGGCTCGCGTGTCGGAGCACTTCTGGCTGCGTTGGCCAGTGGAGGTCTACACCTACCTGTTTCGCGGCACGCCGCTGTATATCCAACTGCTGATTTGCTACACCGGGCTGTACAGCCTGGAAGTGGTGCAGGACAACGCGCTGCTCAACCAGTTTTTCCGCAATGCGCTGAACTGCACCCTGCTGGCGTTTGTACTGAACACCTGCGCCTACACCGTGGAAATCTTCGCCGGGGCGATCCGCAATATTCCCCATGGCGAGATCGAAGCGGCGCGTGCCTATGGTCTGCACGGCTGGCGGTTGAACCTGTTCGTGGTAGTGCCGGCGGCACTGCGTCGCGCCTTGCCGGCCTACAGCAATGAAATGATCCTGATGCTGCACGCCACCTCGCTGGCGTTCACCGCCACCGTCGCTGACATCCTCAAGGTGGCCCGCGACGCCAATGCCGAGACGTTCCTGACGTTCCAGGCGTTCGGCATCGCCGCCCTGCTTTATATGCTGCTGTCCTTTGCACTGGTGGGCCTGTTCCGACTGGCCGAACGTCGCTGGATGCGCTTTCTTGTTCCTACCCGAGGCTAACCCATGAATCAGTCCGCGCAGGCCCTGGCCGCTTATCCCATCGATGCCCCCGCTGCCCAACCCGTCACCGCAGCCATCAAGCTGCAAGTCGAAGGCATCCACAAACGCTACGGCGAACACGAAGTGCTCAAGGGTGTGTCCCTCAACGCCCGCAATGGCGATGTGATCAGCCTGATCGGTGCCAGCGGCTCGGGCAAAAGCACCATGCTGCGCTGCATCAATTTTCTCGAACAGCCTGACGCCGGGGTGATCACCCTGGACGGCATCAGCATTGAAATGCAGCCCGGCCGTGCCGGCACCCGTGCGCCGCATCAGGACCAGTTGCAGAACCTGCGCACCCGCCTGGCCATGGTGTTCCAGCACTTCAACCTGTGGAGCCACATGACCGTGCTGGAAAACATCACCATGGCCCCACGTCGGGTGTTGGGCGTGAGCGCCGCCGAGGCGGAAAAACGCGCACGGCTGTACCTGGACAAGGTCGGCCTGCCGGGCCGTGTGGCGGATCAATACCCGGCGTTTCTGTCCGGTGGCCAGCAACAGCGCGTGGCCATTGCGCGGGCGTTGGCGATGGAGCCGGAGATCATCCTGTTCGATGAGCCCACCTCAGCACTGGACCCGGAACTTGTAGGAGAAGTCCTCAAAGTCATACAGACGTTGGCCGAGGAAGGTCGTACCATGCTGATGGTCACCCATGAAATGGGCTTTGCCCGCCAGGTGTCCAGCCAAGTGCTGTTTTTGCATCAGGGCCGTGTCGAGGAACAAGGCGGCGCCGAGATACTCGATCACCCCAGCAGCGAACGCTTGCAGCAATTTCTTTCCAATCGTTTGAAGTGAACCCATGGATACCAAGGCCAACGGACCCCATTCTTCCCCTGCGCTGGATCGCATCGATGAGGCGATCATCGATGTGCTGCGCCACCAGGGGCGCATCACCTACGAAAAGCTCTCGTCGCTGGTGCATCTGACGCCCAGGCCCTGCCTGGAACGGGTGCGCAAGCTGGAGCGACGCGGGGTGATTCGCGGGTATGGGGCGATCATCGATGTACAGATGGTCTCGCCAGGTTTGTCGTTGCTGGTGCTGGTGGCCTTGTCCAACCAAAGCGGGCGCTCGGCGCAGAAGGCTTTCGAGGCGTGCGTCAAAGCCTGCCCACAGGTGTTCGAATGCCAACTGATCAGCGGGCCGTTCGACTACAGCCTGCGCATGCGCTGCCGGGATATGGAGCATTACCGGGTATTGACCGAGACCTGGTTGAACAATGATGAGTTGCACATTGATAAGTTGGTGGCGCATCCAGAATTGGCCGTCGTCAAAAACACCGCCACCGAGCTGGCCTGAAAGGCAATTCACCAAACACTGCATAACCCCTGTGGGAGCGGGCTTGCTCGCGAATGCGGT
>NZ_JBOICG010000258.1:0-3937 GCF_050739995.1 Pseudomonas sp.
GTCTCTGGGGATTGAGCGTATGACTCAGGAGCTGACCTCCGGTCGCAATACCATCGAGATGATTCTGGCCCTCGGTGGTTCACGCTGGGAGGCGGCGCAGGATGCGATTCGCCAGGCTGTGCGGGCCGGGATGATTCCGACGCTGAACCAGATGACCGTCGTGTGGATTGTCAGCTTGCCCGGCATGATGACCGGCCAGGTGCTGGCGGGGGAGAGCCCGGTGGATGCGGTGCGTTACCAGATCGTGATCATGTTTTTGATCGCGGCATCCTCGGCGTTGGGCACGGTAGGTGCGGTGTTGCTCACCTACCGGCGGTTGTTTTCCACGAGCCATCGGTTTTTGCGTGATCGGCTTGAGGAACGTGCCTGAGGTCTTGCCTCAAGTGTTGTTGCAGCCCTTGGCAATCGAATCCTCATTGGAGGTATACGGCCGCGAAGGCTCCAGGTTCCATTCCGGTTTGTTGCGGGCGATATTGAAGTGACAGACCAGTTGGCGGCGCATGCTGCCGACGTTGCTATCGCGGTTGTCCGGGTTGTCCTTCCAGTCGGCATCCAGGTAGTGGTCGCTGGCCAGCTCGTTAAAGAAGTTGTTGGTCTGGCCGTCTTTGACTTGGCGGCCGCAGTCGGTTGGGGTCACTTCCAGGGTCATGACCTTGCGACCAAAGCCTGGGTCGTCACGTTCCACCCAGGTTGCGCTTTGCACGTATCGCTCGCAGCTGTTCTTTTCGGTGATGGGCTGGATGACCTGCTTCTTGCTGTCGTAGGCGAATGAGGCTTCTTGCTGGCGGGTCTGTGGCAGTTTCATATTGATCACCGGCAAGTATTGGCCCACGGCTTTGTACCACTGCAACTGGTTCAAGCGGGCGCCTTCCAGGCCGGCGTCTTCGGTGTAGAACAAGGCCAGGATCGACGGCGACTTCGGCGGGTTTTCCTCCCACTTGGCCAGGCGCAGTTCGTTCTGGGTCGTGAAGGATTCGTCGGCAATCGTCGCCATTGCCCGGATACTCTGATAGAACGCCGGGCCTGCAGCGGTGTTGCGTTCGTCGCGCACGTCAAAGGAGCATTGGCGCGAGTGGTCGCCACGGTTCTGTTTGTAGTTGGCGCCCCATTGCTCGGCGGTGGTGATGCCTTGTTCATGGCAGTACTTTTCGACGACCCCCGGGGTTCGGCGTGAGTCGGTGCAGCCTTGCTGGTTGCGATCGTCGGTGGCCGCGTCGATGGGGAACGAGCACAGCACCGCATAGTCCTGATGGTCCTTGGGGTTGCCAAAAATGGTGTCGAAGATGAAGCCGCTTTTGAGGCCGTAGGCCAACTTGCGGTACTTGGAGTCCTTGCGCAGGTATGACGCGGATACGCCGCCACTGGCCTGGCTTTTCGGGCTGACGCTGTAGAACTGATAGTCGGTGGAGGGCCACGTGGCGCGGAACAAGACGCCAGAACACAGGAAGGCGGGTTTGGACGGCCCACCGCAGTCCTGGCGGGTGTCGTTGTAGAGTTGGTTGAGTCGAGTGACGGTATCGCTGCCTTGATCGGCATGGGCAGTGAATGCCAGCGCCGTGAGGGCCATGGCGATGGGCGTGCGTAATCCTTTCATGGGTATTGCTCCTTGAATACGTGGAGCGGCGGAACGATTCCTTGCTCCACTCGGTGCAGAGCGTAGACAGACTCTTGGCAACGCTCCAGTCGCTCCCGGGTGCTTGATAATTCGTGCCAGAACCTGTCCCCCTTTTGCCTGTCGGGCGCGCTTTGCGGTCGATAGACTCGTCGAGTGATTGTTTCATCGGGTGAAATGCTGGATTGTGAATCCTGGTGATTCCAACGGGCGGAGCAGCGGCGGAATATCCGGGGCGCCGATATCCCACTCTTTTGGAGCCTTTCATGATCAAACTCTACGGTTTTCCGTTGTCCGGCCACTCACACCGCGTCGAGCTGATGCTGTCCCTGCTCGGCCTGCCCACGGAGTTTGTCCTGGTGGACCTCAAGCAGGGCGCGCACAAAACCGCCGGTTTTCTCGCTGATATCAACAGCTTCGGGCAGGTCCCGGCGATTGACGACAACGGTGTCGTGCTCGCGGACTCCAACGCGATTCTGGTCTATCTCGCGGCCACTTACGGCAAAGGCCAATGGCTGCCGAGTGACCCCGTGGGCCAGGCACGTGTACAACGCTGGCTGTCGGCCGCGGCCGGTCAGTTGCATGTAGGGCCTGCGTCAGCACGCCTGGCCGTGGTGTTTGGCGCCGAGATCGACACCGTCAATGCCATCGCCCGTTCCCATGCCTTGCTGAAACTGGTGGAACAGCAACTGAGTCAGACTGGATTTCTGGTCGGCGAGCAGCCGACCATCGCCGATGTCGCGTTTTACTCCTATGTGGCTCACGCGCCGGAAGGCAATGTGTCGCTGGCCGACTACCCTCATGTGCGGGCCTGGCTAGCCAGTATCGAGGCGTTGCCGGGCTTTGTCGGCATGCCTCGCACGGCGGCGGGCCTGCAATCACAGTAACGTTCAGAAGGGGCGCCGATGGATCGATTTCATGAAATGCAGGTGTTCCTTGCGGTGGCCGAGGAGGAGGGCTTCGCCGCGGCCGCGCGCCGCCTGAAAACCTCGCCGCCCAGCGTGACTCGAGCCATTGCCGCCATGGAGGAGCGCATCGGCACCCAGTTGCTGGCGCGCACCACGCGCAGCTTGCACTTGACCGAAGCCGGCCAGCGTTACTTGGAGGATTGTCGGCGCATCCTGGCAGAACTTGATGAAGCCGAAGAAGCGGCGGCCGGTAGTTATTCCATCCCGTGCGGGCACCTGACGGTGACTGCTCCGGTGTTGTTTGGCGAGCGGTATGTAGCGCCGGTACTGGGGGATTACCTGGACCGTTTCCCTTTGGTGACGATCAACGCGTTGCTGGTCGACCGCGTGGTGAACATGACCGACGAAGGCGTCGACGTTGCCGTGCGCATCGGTCATCTGCATGAGCCGGGGCAGCAGGCCATCAAGGTCGGCGAGGTGCGCCGAGTGGTCTGTGCGGCGCCGGCTTTTCTCGATCAACACGGGCGACCCCGACATCCTGCGCAATTGCGTGAATTCAAGATCGCCACATCGTCCGCCAGCCAAAGGGTGAACGAGTGGGTGTTTGTCGAAACGGGCCAGCCGCTGACGGTGCCTATCGAGCCGCGTCTGGTGGTTAGCGCGAACCATGCGGCGATCAACCTGGCTCAAATGGGTTGGGGTGTGACGCGGGTGTTGTCCTACCAAGTGGCGGCGGCGGTGGCGGCGGGTGAGCTGGAAATTGTGCTGGAGGATTTCGAACCGGCACCGCTGCCGATCCAGGTAGTGTTCCAGAAAAGCGTCCGCGTGCCGGCCAAGGTCAGCCCGTTCGTGGATTTCCTTTCCCATCGCCTGGGCCAGGACATTGCTCTGAACCCGACGATGAAGCGGCGCGGCTGATGGAGCGTTACCGCGATATGCAACTGTTCACCGCATTGGCCGGGCAATCGAGCCTGGCGGCAGCGGCGCGCGCAGCTCACGTTTCCGGCCCGACCTTGGTACGGGCGATTGCACGGCTGGAAGCGCGCTTGCGCGTGCCGTTGCTGTTGCGCAATACCCAAGGTGTCAGCTTGACCGACGCAGGCCACGCTTACCTGGCCGATTGCGCGCGCTTGCTGGCGGCCGTGGAGGCCGCCGAAGCTTCGGCCAAGGGCTTGCATGTCGAGGCCCAAGGCAATCTGCGAGTGTTCTTGCCGTTACTGTTCAGCCGCTATGTGATGGCGCCGGTATTGGCCAGTTATATGGAGCGTTATCCCGGCGTGCGCCTGGAGGCGCACTACTACGACTATTTCCCGAACCTGCATGAAGAGGGCCTGGACGTGGCGGTGCTGATGGGCAAGTTGCCCGACTCGTCGCTGATCGCACGGCCGGTGGGGCAGGTGCGTCCTATCCTCTGCGC
>NZ_JBOICG010000259.1:0-16359 GCF_050739995.1 Pseudomonas sp.
GGCCTACACCATCCTCGTGCCGAACATTTCAGCGGTGTACGCAGCGGTCGGCGTGAGCATTTTTCTCGGGCCTTGCTGGCCAACCATCTACGGCCTGACTATCGATGGCTTGGGTGAAGACACAGGCGTCGGCGGTTCATTGCTGGTGATGAGTATTGTCGGTGGCGGCGTGATTCCGATCTTCCAGGGCCTGTTGTCCGATGCCAGCGGCGGCAATATGCAACTGGCCTACAGCGTGCCTTTGCTGTGCTTCATCGTGATCGTTATGTATGCGCTCAAATGCCTGCGCCAGTCAGATCCATTGCCGTCACGTGCGGCAGCGGTGGTGGCCTCATGAGTACGCGAATGCCGTTATACCGGGCACTGTTCGGCGAGCAGGAAAAGGTCCTTGTGCAATCGAAGGATTTCACCGTCAGTGCCTGGACCTATTCATCCGGAGTGCTGGCCCTGAGTTTGGAAAACAGTCGAGGACGGCTGGTGGTGCTGCCTTATCAGGGCCAGATGGTCTGGTTGGCCGTTTTCGACGGCTGCGACCTGACCATGCGTAACCTATTCGAGCAACCCCGGCCCAGCCTGAGCGTTATCGATACCTATGGCTGCTTTATGTTTCACAGCGGCCTGCTGCGCAACGGCTGCCCGGCGCCGGAGGACACCCATGCCTTGCACGGCGAGATGCCCTGCGCGCCCATGGACACGGCGTGGCTGGAAATAGGCGAAGGTTTTGTACGCCTAGGTGGCGCGTATCAATATGCCAAGGGCTTTGGCGATCGCTACCAAGCGTGTCCCAGCGTGACACTGCGCGTTAACTCGGCTCTGTTCGATATCGACATGCAGGTGACGAACCTGGGCGGCAAGCCTATGGACCTGATGTACATGGCCCACATGAACTACGCCTATGTGGACGGCGCGCGGTTTGTCGAACCTTTCGGCATGCTGCGAATGCGCCTGCGTACCAGCGTACCGGACCATGTCAAACCGACACCGGACTGGAGCGCCTACATGGCGCAATTGGCCGAGCAACCGGAACAGTTGGCCAGCCTTGCAGCGCCGGCACTGTACGACCCCGAAATTGTGTTTTTCTTCGACGACGTGGGCACAGATGCCAACGGGCAGGCGCATTTTCTGCTGGAGCATCCCAACGGCGCCGCGTTTTATACCCGTTACCGTCCCGAACAATTCGAGCACGCCGCCCGCTGGATACTGCATACACCAGACCAGCAAGTGGCGGCATTCGTGCTGCCGTCAACCTGCGAACCCGAGGGTTATCACGCCGAAAAAGCCAAAGGCCATGTGCGCCAGCTGGGCGCCGGGGCCAGCGCTTCGTTCAGCGTGACCACCGGCTACTTGGATGCACAGGAACGCCAGACGTTGCTGGGTTAAACCAGCAATTGCGTGCCATGAGCCTGGATGACGTCCTTATAAGTACGGGGGATTTTCTTGTCGCTGATCACGTATTGAAAGTCTTCCAGGGTGGCGAAATGCGCGGTGCGCACCGTGTCGAACTTGCTGAAGTCGGCGAGCAACACCCGTTGCTGGGCCTGGCGCAGGACCTTTTGCTTGACCTCGACTTCATTGAAGTTGAAGCACGTCACACCGAACTGCTGGCTGACACCCGCAGCCGTCACGAAGGCCCAGGTCAGGCGCACGTGGTCGAGAATGCTGCTTTCGGCGCTGCTCTCAAATACCTGGTTCTTGCGGTGGAAGGTGCCGCCGCACAACACGATGTGGCAGTTGGGCTTGTTCTGCAGCTTGAGCAGTACGTTCAGCGAACTGCACACCGCGGTGAACTCCAGTTCATCAGGGATGAAGTCAATGACAAAAGGCGTGGTGGTGCCGCAGTCGAAAAATACGGTGTCACCGGCTTGAATCAAGCGGGCAGCGAGCTTGCCAATACGGCGCTTTTCTTCGACATGACGCATATCCTGGTCGGCGACTCGGTACTCACCGGCCTCACTGCCAATCCGGGTGATATAGCCACCCAGCAGGCGCAAGTGATCGGTGAAGTGGTTGAGATCGCGGCGCAAGGTCATCTCGGACACTTCCAGCAGCGCGGCCATTTCCCTCAGGTGAATGGCGTTCTGGTCCTGCAGGGCTTGTTGGATAAGCTTGAGTCGCTCGGCTTTTCTACTGTCCACGGGTATTCCAGGGCTTGAATGTTGTTGTTAAATAAATAACACTAAATGTGATTATAGTAACGAATTAATGTGAGCGCCGTGACACGCGACACTCGATCATTGGCAACATACAGGCAAGGGCCCGTTAAATGAACACACTTCAACCCGCAGCATTGGCGAAGTACATCGATCATACCCTGCTGGCTCCAGACGCCTCCCGTGAACAGATTCGCACCTTGTGCGAGGAGGCCCGGGAACATGGCTTTTACTCGGTGTGCCTGAACTCGGGGCAAGTGCCTTACGCCGCTACGTGCCTGACCGACGACAGCGTGGTGATTTGTGCCGTCGTAGGCTTTCCCCTGGGCGCCGGCCTGAGTGATACCAAGGCATTCGAAGCGCAACGGGCGATTGCGGCTGGGGCAGGGGAGATCGACATGGTGCTCAACATCGGCTGGTTGAAGGAAGGGCTGCTGGAGGCTGTGCGCGATGATATTGCGCGGGTCCACCAGGCCTGTGGTGCCGTGCCGTTGAAAGTCATCCTGGAAACCTGCCTGCTCACCGATGAGCAGAAGGTCCAAGCGTGTGAAATCTGCCGGGAGTTGGGTGTGGCGTTCGTCAAGACGTCCACCGGGTTCAGCCGAAGCGGCGCCACGCTTGAAGACGTAGCATTGATGCGCAAGACCGTGGGCGCGGGGGTTGGCGTCAAGGCGTCCGGTGGTGTACGCGATTACCCAACGGCAGTGAAGATGATTGAAGCTGGAGCCACTCGCTTGGGCAGCAGTTCGGGGATTGCGATTGTCGGTGGAGCAATGACGGCGGCGAGTGGTTATTGAAGGCTTTCATATCCCTTATACCTAAGCTATGGCTTAGGTATAAGGGCAGGGTGCTCACCCGTTTATAGAGGGCACCACGGATCGCCGCCGTTGGCACTTTCCAGTATTTTCGGGAAATTACGCTCAAAATTCCAGCCAGAGGCCACTGCGGTCATGGTGGTTTTGCAAGCCGGGTTCTTCTGCGAGAGGACCACATTCATATAGTACTGGTTGCCATAGATCGTCGGCGCCCACAGCACCATATCGCTTCGTTGCGCATTGCTATCAACTTTCAAACTGATGGTGTTGACGAGTGTCCCGCCCGTTGTGAGGTCGGTGATTTGCGGATGAAAGCAGTGATTCAAATAACCTTGAACGCGCTTCTCGACCACAGAGCGTTCTTGCGCCAGGCAATACTCGGGGCTGGTCACGCCGGTGTTGAGCAAATCGTCCTTAGTGTGCGGATGCAGTGAGCAGCCGCCAAGCAACAGAAAAACGATCCCTGTGAATTTCTTGTGCATCGTTGGCGTTCCTATCATGCGGGAGGCAGTGCTGGATGAATGAAGCAAGGGCAAAACGCCATCATTGTATCGTCAGTTGTTGATATCAGCCATTTCTGAACTTTGGAACTGATGTTGCCTGACTCACGTTCCCCGCTTGGCTAGTCCATACGAAGACACGAGTTAGCCACTACGTGATGCCCGAAGATGTGCCCCACGTTGGCCCGGTGCGGGTGATCCGGTCTTTCGAGCCCCATCGTTGCACCGCCAATGACGTACCTCGTGGTCACGCTGAAGGCTGGTGAACGCTGGACGTTCCTCCCGCCATTGGGGCATGACGTCGCGTTGAGGGCAAGCAGAGCAAGACTGATAGAAATAGGCAAACCTCCTAGATTATCCGGCATAGGTCGCCAGCGTTTGCTTGACTACCCTCGGTACTCATCAACCGAGAGGAATCTCCATGAGTACTCACAAAACCCTGTTCATCACCGGCATCAGCAGCGGCTTTGGCAAGGCGCTTGCGACGCAAGCCTTGGCTGCCGGCTACCGTGTCATTGGCACCGTGCGCAATGAGGCTGCCCTGCGAGCGTTCGAAGCGTTATCAGCGGAGCGTGCGCATGCGGTCATCCTGGATGTCACCGACCTTGAGCGGATAGACAGCGTCGTCGCAGCGATGGAGACTCGCTATGGCCCGGTAGATGTCCTGGTGAATAATGCTGGATACGGCCATGAGGGCGTTTTCGAAGAGTCGCCGCTGGAAGAAATGCGTCGTCAGTTCGACGTCAACGTCTTTGGTGCCGTTGCAGTGACCAAGGCCTTGGTGCCGTACTTCCGTCAACGGCGTAGCGGACACATCATCAACATCACTTCCATGGGCGGCACCATCACGATGCCGGGTATCGCCTACTACTGTGGCAGCAAATTCGCGCTCGAGGGCATCTCCGACACGCTGAGCAAGGAGCTCAGGCCGTTCAACATTTTTGTCACGGCCGTGGCCCCTGGCTCGTTTCGCACCGATTGGGCCGGCCGCTCCATGCAGCGTACGCCGCGCAGCATCGCCGACTACGATGCCAGCTTTGATCCGGTGCGCCAGGCGCGCGAAGAGAAAAGCGGCCAACAACTGGGGAGTCCGCAAAAGGCCGCGAAAGCCATGTTGCAGTTGATCGCCAGCGACAACCCGCCAGCCCACCTGCTGCTTGGCAGTGATGCGCTGGGTTATGTGCGTGAAAAACTGGAACAGTCCCTGCGCGACATCAATCACTGGGAAGCACTGACCCGTTCTACGGATGGTTAAGTTTCGTGAAAGCGTAAGAGGGGCATATGAATCATTGTGTAACGCGAACACGGCGCATGGTCCAACTGATGGAGCAGTTGGCGCCGCTGGAGGGTTATAACCTGAGCGAGCTGGAAGACATACGCTTCTTGCGCTCCAATCGGCCGCTGACCCGCACACCAGTGCTCTATGAACCTGGCATCGTCATCTTGTGCCAGGGTCGCAAGCGCGGCTATCTGGGGGAGGAGGTTTACATTTACGACAATCAGCACTACCTGGTTGTGTCCGTGCCCGTGCCGTTCACCATGGAAACTGACGCCAGCGAAGAGGAGCCGATGCTGGCGGTATACATGCGATTGGATTTCAAGCTCGCTGGCGAACTGATTCTGGAAATAGACGAAAAATCTGGTCCGACCAATGAGCCTCCCAAAGGGATGTATTCCTCGCCGATGGATGAGATGTTGCACGAGTCTACGCTACGCTTCCT
The DNA here is from genome assembly GCF_050739995.1 of Pseudomonas sp. Lineage (GTDB taxonomy): Bacteria > Pseudomonadota > Gammaproteobacteria > Pseudomonadales > Pseudomonadaceae > Aquipseudomonas. The sequence continues at coordinate 5,187 of NZ_JBOICG010000259.1, forward strand.
TGAAGCGATGAGCCATCCGGTTGAGGCGCAGATACTCGGCCCGTCGTTAGTGCGCGAGATTTACTATCGCATCATCGTGGGCGAGCAGGGGGGGAGCATGCGTGCTGCGCTTAGCAGGCAAGGCCATTTCGGAAAGGTTACTCGAGCCATTCGCAAGATACACAGCTGTTACCAGGAGCGGCTGGATGTCGAGTGCCTAGCTCAAGAGGCGAGTATGAGCGTGCCCAATTTTCATCTGCACTTTCGCGCAGTCACCAACGCCTCGCCTATGCAGTATCTAAAATCGACCCGACTGCATCAGGCAAGATTATTGATGCTCCGTGACGACATGTCTGCTTCATCTGCGGCTTTTAACGTGGGCTATGAGAGCGCCTCGCAGTTCAGCCGAGAGTTCAAACGCTATTTCGGCCGCACGCCGCATGCAGAAGTCGAGTGGATGAAGGCAACTTATTCGCTACCTGCTCCAGCGCAGCCTTCGATCTATGTATCTTCGCATTGATTCAGTCTGCTGAAGCGATTAAATATAACTAAACTAAATAGCAATTTAGTTTAGTTATAGTAAGAATGCATAAATTGGGGGAGGGGAGACAAGATTACCGGCTGGTTCGTCCAACCACTAAAAGAGCCTGAAAGGCAGATTCAGCAGCTGCTTCAGCCGTTTTGATTTGGTTGAGAACCGTCATTAAGTGAAGGTCAATCACGTCTTGCAGCTCTTTATCTGCCAAGTCACCGAATAAGCCCACGAACTGTTTTAAGCGATTTACTTCAGAAAATACGTTTGCCAGGCTGCTGCTGACAGCCTCACTGAAGAAATCAGCTTTGTCCAAAAACTGGGATGGAAGCTCAATCGTAAACAGGTGTCGTCATGATCTGAGCTAGAAGCCTAGCACTGGCCTTGCGTTCGATCCTCCGTTGATGCTTATCGTAAAGCCAAACGAATAGTGCGAATAGTGCGATGAGTGCGGCTGCGGCAGTAGCCACGGCGCTGATTGCGTTCCAATCAATTTTCCGTTTCTCCGGCGCCGAGTGGAAGCAACAGCGTTGCTAAAGGCCGGCATTCAATCATGTGGACAAAGCATCGCCAAGCGAAGCCTGTACGAGCTGGAGACGGTGATCGAGGGTTGAAGTCCCCAGAACTAAAGTATTGACATTTTTACCGCCTAAAAATAGCAAAAAAAACAGACCGTTAGCAAAATCTAGCATCGGCGTGGTGCCAAGATGTGAAAAGAAATTAGTCCCGGCTTTGGAAGTGATTATTTTCCTAAGAATGCGTAGGAACTATATTACTGTCGGTGCTGCAGCGACACTATAGGAGCCCGAAGGCCGGCTTAAAGGGGAGGTCATTACCCACTGCGTATAGGTCACAGAGGCTATTGTTGGATGGATGGCTACAAGTGTGGCCACCCAATCTGAGTTTGCCTCCTTCGACCTCAGTAAATACAGATTATGACAAGGGGGACGTATTTGACCAAGGGCCGTTTTGTCCCGGTCAGTGTGTTATTGGGTATGGTGATAACGCGTTAATCACGAGCAAAAATTACGCGCACCAATTGGCTTATTTTTTAATTGGGTCTCGCTGAAAAGGTAAGGGGCTTTACCTATTTCTTATAGGTCAGCATACGAGGGGGATCTCAGGTTGACAATCTCTAAAACGCGGAAGCTCTGAATATTAATACACTACACGTATACATATGATAGGGCTGCAAGCCGTTACATTAATTCGATACTAAACACGTAGCTGTATTTAAGTTGAAGAAGACCTATTTGACCGCAGGCTGACTTTTTTGCAGGGCCACTATATGGCAATTAAGGGATAAAAATTTATGATTAATTGATATAACAAAAAAAATATTCTGGGGGTAGATTAAAGCCTAATGAAAACGGAGAGCTGGTATGGCTTCGGGCAAGCAATCTCTCAAGCAAGCGCATAGGAAGCGAATTATTCGAGAGGTAAGAGCGCGCGGTCACAGTAATAGAAATCTCTGGTATGTGTACAGTGTCAAGCTCAAACAGGACTTGGTGTTGTCTTCCGATCTAGCTTTAGTCTACTGGCTAGTATTTCTTGAGATTGATCTAGATGTGGTGTCATTTCGGCAGTCTGAGGCAAGCGAAACTTTTGATTTTCTAGTTCAAAAAAGATCAGGGGAACTAGTTGAGGTTGAACTCTCGAGCTTGGACGAGTCTGCGGACAATAGTAGTGAGAAAAGTATTCGACTTTCATCAGTGCAAGTTATGAAGGAGGCACCTTTCGCGATAAAAATTATGAAAGCTTTGGCATTCGCCGCGGCTATCAGATCGCTCGATTGTGTAGCAGCTTCGAATGCCGTACGTACAATTAAGGTGTCGCTTGGGGAGGGGGACATAAAGAGTGTACTTTCAAAGGCTCCGCTTGTCGCCCCTCCGATAATTTGCGGTGTTTTAGTACGTCACTTTATCGCAGGGCATATCGAAATTGATTTTGCGGGTAAACCCTCGTTCGGTTACCACACTCAATGGAGATGTCGGTCATGACTACGATAAATAATGAGTCTAACAATTGGGTAGAAAGCTTAAGCAAGCGGGCGATAGCACTAGGCACTTTTCATGACTGGCCAAAACCTGAATTGGTGGGGTTGACAGATCAAGAACGAGAGGAATTTCAGCTAAAGTTTTTGGCAATGAAACTCTACTGTGAAGGCCTACCAATAAAGAGCATCGTTGCTGCAACAGGTATAAGTAGGCAGTGTATAAATTATTATGCATCACGGTGCATGCAGTTAGCTCCTGATGGCTTGTGTTGGGGATGCCGCGCACTGCTTCCATACTTGCATACAAAGAAATATAGCAGATCTAGGCCGGCGGCCTCAAAACTTCCTGAAACTCAAGGCGGATACTCGGGACTCCTGGGTGCAACCTTAAAAAAGCATCCAGAATTAGAAGATAGATTTATTAGAAAGGTTCTTTCTTATTCAGATTCTTATTCTGAAAGCGAGTATGCCATCCGGTCAAAAACGTTACATAAGATATTTCTTACCTTGCTTAAGGAGTTCGGTGCTCAAGATAATGAATGGCCCTTTAACACTTTGTATCAAGGGCAGCGCACGATATATGACTACATCAAAAGTACAAGAGAAAGCAATTTTAGTCGTGTTATACGCCTTGAAGGAACGCGCGAGGCAAAAGCACATATGGCAGTCGGAAAGGGACCAAGACCTGGATTGGTCTACACTGAACCATTCGAAGCTGTTGAGATTGATGGTTATAAAATTGATTGTCACTCTTCAGTTTTAATGAAGGCGCCGAATGGAACTTATATCCCCAAAAGGATTAGCCGGATATGGGTCGTACTCATGATTGATTGTGCATCGGGGGCGGTGCTGTCCTATAAGTGTGTTTTTCGATCAGAGGTTTCAGCTACCGACGTGGTTGATGTCATGCGTTATTCTGTTGTAGGGCAGCAAAAACCAGAGCCCGGTATTGAAGGACTGATATATCCCAAAGGCAGCGGATTGCCTAATGACGTTATTCCGCAGTGTAAAGGAGCCTTATTTACGGTTGTAAAATTCGATGGGGCACTGGCTCACCTATCGGTAAAAGTTACAAATGCTGCAAGAAAAGAGCTGGGCTATTTCTGGACGGTTGGTGCACCTGCGCACTTTGAAAGGCGACCATGTGTAGAGCATGTATTTGGCTTGCTCTCCAATAATGTATTTTGCCGACTTTTAAGTACGACGGGCCACGGCCCTAACAATGGGCGTGCGGAAAACTGTGAGGAAGTTGCGACGCAAGCCCCGATTCTTGTTGAGCATTTGCTTCATCTACTTGATGTTGAAATAGCTCAGCATAATACAAGGATGAGTGAAGGCCTGTTTTTCTTGTCACCGTTAGACTTTATCAGGCAAAAACTGGATAAAGATCACCAGCACTTCATGGTGAGAACGTTACCGGATGCCAGTGCTATGGGGGATACTATATTGCAGATGAAAAAAACAGTTAATGTTCGAGGTAGCAAAAAAAATGGCCGCCATCCTTATATTCAATTTATGAAAGTTCGTTACACGTCAAGCTATTTGCACGATGCGTGGGCAATGATTGGATCGAAGGTCGTACTGCACATTGATGAAAACGACTTAAGATTTGTAACAGCATTCACGATGGAAGGTTTTTTGCTTGGAAATCTTGTTGCAGTTGGAAAATGGGCAGATACCAAGCATGACTTGCGAACCCGTAAGGCCATCAACTCAAAGGTGGCGGATAGAACGTTGCAAGTCAGCTTTGAACAAGATCCAGTTCTAGCTTATCTGGCTTTTTTAAGTAAATCGAAGAGCAAAAAATCCATAGCTATTTCGGCCGACTCGGCAACCGAGGCAAAGCGTGTAGCGAGTGAGGCGGGAGCGCCATTAGTAGTTTCCGGATCCGCTAATAATTCAATTCCGGCGCAGGAAGGGAAACCGTTGGAGTTTTCGGACTCATTAATCATTGGTAGAAAGATTCCTGACCTGAATGAACTGCTCAGAAAAAAAAGGCTAAAATAATGGAATCCAAACAAGAATTTGATAGGGAGGCTTATTTAGAGAGTCACCCTATTGTAAGTACTTTTTACACGCTGATTACGCCGATGATCGAAAAGGTCTATTCCATTTTTCGAGAAAGAGTATTCTCAAGACATACTGGGACCTTCTTGTATGCTCAGCCGAGAATGGGTAAGACAAGGTGCGCTAATGCCGTTAGAGATCTACTGGCCACCGAATTTCCAAAAAAATATGTCCTGTATCATACAGCAGATGGAAACAAGTCAGCTCACTTGACTCGCGATTTAGTTTTTGGAGCAGGGTTGTACAAAAATCCAAAAGAGTCATACAGCGCTTTGATTGAAAAATTCATCATTCATGTACGTGTTGAAGTTGAATCAAGAGGTGGTAGGCACTTTGTAATAATTATTGATGAAAATCAACTTTTGTCGATAGACAGTTGGAATGAGTTACTTGTCATTCATAATCGTTTGGAGGAACATGGCATTAGCATGACGACGCTAGGATTCGGACAGGAGGAGATACTTCAAAGAAGAAATTTATTATTCGGTGTTGGAGCGACAAACTTAGTGGCTCGGTTTTTAAGTGAGCCAATTCATTTTGATGGATGTTTATCAGAAGCTGATTTCGAAAGCATACTCAATGAGTACGATTTGAATAAAGAATATCCGCTTGACTCGGGGTGCACATATACCGATTTCTTTTTGCCTAAGGCCTTTGCAGCAAATTTCCGATTGACCAGTTACAAAAAACTTATTTGGGCCGAGTTAATGAATGTAGCAGGGGAAAATGGCCTCCGTGTATTACCTCTTGAACATATTTTCCGCGTTATCGAAAGGATTTTAATGCGTTCCCGCCATATGGATAGCTCGGAGTTTCAAGTCACGGAAGGGATTGTTAAGGAAGCAGTGGGCGCAAGTTTAATCGCTGAATTTGTATCGTTGATGCGACAGGCAGAAAGGAAGTAGCCCATGAAACTCACATATGGACACTTTAACTATATTCCATTTGAGTCATCGTGGGGGATCCTGCTAAAAGCAAGCGCATTAAACTTCACTCGCCCGTTACAACTACTCAACGAGATTTCACGATTTCAGCAGTCCAGTCGCCCTGTTCAGTACTGGAGAGGGCGTGCCATTGATGACTCCAAGCTGGCCGAAGCGCTTTCCCTGCCATATCCTGCAGTCAGACGGGCGTTTATCGATAACCTGGTGGAATGTACGCCATTCAATTCGGTGGTTTATATACGACACTGCGCAAAATGTATCGCTCTAGGTTACCACTCGGTGTTCTTTCTTCTCCAAATGATAAAGCGGTGCCCTTGGCATAACCTACCACTTGAGCTATGCGTGCCCTGCAGCAATGCCATGAGGCTAGGACTATTTTTTTCTCCATCACCTGGAGGATTCAGTGCCAAGACGCGCTGCGATCATTTTGTTTTTGATTCTTCCGGGTCCGTCTACCTGAATAGCACTACTCCAGAGCAGCGAAACAAGTATGCGGAAGTTGGCTTAAGGATCGAAGCATGGATTCATGCAGCGAGTGCAATGAAGGATCCTGTAGTCGACTACGCAATGTCTCTGCTTCACGCCGCCAAAGCAGAAAGCACCGACTTTAATGAGCAAGCGCAGTTCGTCAATATCGGTCTCAATTTCGCGATCACCGGATTAGGAGGATTCCCCTTTCCTAACGCAATCACTATTCGACCCATCCCTCCTTATAGAAAGATCGGCGCTACATACAGCCCTCAAGAGGCTACAGATTTTGATCTCAGCGCGCGAGAAGTATACGTTCGATACCGGTGCGTTCGTCGGTACTTGTACGAGACATATGTGAAACCGCATTTGGCGTGCTATAGGTATCTGAGTTCCCTAGATGCTCAGAGTCGACATGGTCTCGACTGCCGGTGCGCCTGTACGGTGTCTGCGGCGTTTTTGGCTTGGCGTTTAGCGTTGCACTATCGATTTCCTACTGATGGGGGCGCGATCAATTTAACTACACCGAGTTGGCGTTTCCGTCCTACCTCTCCACGTCAGATTATGACTCTCTGGATAACTCAGTTTTATGCTATCTGGACCGGTATTGAATCCAGGTGCGCAAATTGCAATCGAGACCGAGACCGCTTTTCGGTTGAGCTGTCGGGTGGAGATTCCCTTATGTTGGGGGCGGATGCCATCAGCATAACCAGCGTTGACGTAGATAAAAGTTCTGATGTGACATGCTTGCACGTTTGCTCCGACTGGCTATCTCGGCAGAGCGATAAGCGATGCAGTATGAGGTTACGCGTTAGCGACCAGAGTAATTTTCACGCAACTGAAGCCGTCAACAGCTGGTCCTACACACCCGAACCGAAGACTTTTCTACGCTTCTGGTATGGCAAACACAACAAAATAGGGCGCCCATCGCCATTTGTAGCCGCAGGTTGACGTAGATTCACCGTAACCGTCCGGGCAACACACCTTCCTGATGCCATCGCTTAAGGCGATGGTGTCCACCTAAATTTAAGTGGACACCATTTTTAGCCTTTTTAAGCGGACGCCCATGTCACAAGAACGTCGTTCCTATTCCAAGTCCTTCAAGGCCCAAGTCATTGCCGAATGTGCACAGCCTGACACCTCGATTGCCAATGTCGCCTTGACCCACAACCTCAATGCCAACCTCGTCCATAAATGGATTCGGGTACATGCGCAGAAAAACCTGGCACTGCAAACTGCCTTTATTCCGGTCAAAGGCGCGCCGTCGATAGCGAAGCATCAAGCTCTTCCCGCTACAATCCGAATTGAAGTACCTCATCCAAAAGGCGTAGTTGTGGTGAGTTGGCCGACAGAAAATACAGCGTCGTGTTCCGCTTTCCTACGAGACCTGCTGTGATGATCCGCGTCGACTCCATCTGGCTCGCCACCGAGCCCATGGACATGCGCGCCGGTACCGAGACCGCGTTGGCCCGAGTGATTGCAATATTCGGTGCGGCGAAGCCGCACTGTGCTTATCTCTTCGCCAATCGCCGCGCCACACGCATGAAAGTTCTGGTGCATGACGGCGTAGGCATTTGGCTTGCAGCTCGCCGGTTGAACCAAGGTAAGTTTCACTGGCCAGGCATTCGGCAAGGTTGCGAGGTTGAGCTGGATGTCGAACAACTTCAGGCCTTGGTGCTGGGCCTGCCTTGGCAACGTGTTGGAGCTGGCGGTGTGATCACTATCCTTTAAAAGGCTGTAATTAACGCCTGAGCTTGCTGCCGCAGGTGATCTGCTTTGGTAAAATCCAAGGCATGACTTCTACACCCAACCTCAATCAAATGCCCCCCGATCAACTGCGTGCATTCGCGGCGCAGTTGCTGTCGCAGGTCGACACCATGGGCAAGAAGATGCATCGGATCGAAACAATCAACGAACAACTCACCCACGAAATAGCCGTGCTCAAACGGCACAAGTTCGCCAAGCGCAGCGAGCAACTGAGCCCTGACCAGGGCAGCTTGCTCGACGACCTGCTCGACACTGATATTGCAGCCATCGAGGCTGAGTTGAAAGCGGTCAATCCACCGGCTGCGCCGGCCGAACCACGTCAGCAACCTAAGCGTGCGCCGCTGCCGCCGCAGTTTCCTCGCACGGTTATCCGTCACGAACCCGAGAACACGCAGTGCGCATGTGGTTGCCAGCTTCAGCGCGTCGGCGAAGACATCAGCGAGAAGCTCGATTACACGCCCGGCGTGTTCACCGTCGAGCAGCATGTGCGTGGAAAGTGGGCCTGCCGCCAGTGCGAAACATTGATCCAGGCGCCCGTACCGGCGCACGTCATCGACAAGGGCATCCCCACCGCAGGCCTGCTGGCTCATGTAATGGTGGCGAAGTTCTCTGACCACTTGCCGCTGTACCGGCAGGAGAAAATCTTTGGCCGCGCCGGCCTGATGATCGCCCGCTCGACGCTGGCGCAGTGGGTTGGACAAACCGGCGTGCAGCTTCAGCCTTTGGTCGATGCATTGCGCGAATCGGTGCTGGCCGAAGGTGTAATCCACGCCGATGAAACCCCGGTTCAAATGCTCGCGCCAGGCGAGAAGAAAACCCATCGAGCGTATGTCTGGGCCTACAGCACGACGCCGTTTTCGGCGCTCAAGGCGGTGGTCTACGACTTCAGCCCGAGCCGAGCGGGCGAGCATGCGCGTAACTTCCTCGGCCCCTGGAATGGCAAGCTGGTGTGCGACGATTTTGCTGGCTATAAGGCTGGCTTCGGAAAAGGCATGACCGAAATCGGCTGCATGGCCCACGCCCGCCGCAAGTTCTTTGATCTGCACGTGGCAAACAAAAGCCAGTTGGCTGAACAAGCACTGCTCTCGATTGGCGGCTTGTACGAAGTTGAGCGCCAGGCCAAGGACATGAGCGATGAAGATCGCAGGCGAATACGCCAAGAAAGAGCAGCACCAATAATCAAAACACTACAAGACTGGATGTTGGCCCAGCGAGACCTGGTGCCCAATGGGTCGGCAACAGCCAAAGCCCTGGATTACAGCCTTAAACGCTGGGTAGCGCTGACGCGCTACCTCGACGATGGAGCTGTGCCCATCGACAATAATCAAGTCGAGAACCAAATCCGACCATGGGCACTTGGGCGCTCGAACTGGTTGTTTGCCGGATCGCTACGCAGCGGAAAGCGGGCGGCAGCGATCATGAGCTTGATCCAGTCTGCGCGCATGAACGGACATGATCCGTATGCTTACCTGAAGGACGTTTTGACTCGTCTGCCCACGCAGCGGGCAAGTGACGCTACCAACTTGTTACCACATCGTTGGGCGCCCGTTTAATCACAAACTACTCAAGGAGAAAGCTGTGGACTTACGGATAGAGATAAATGAGACGCCTCAAGAGGCGGATTACCAAGCGATTTTGGCACCGTTGCGCGAATACAACCAAGCACAAACGGGGCTCACCGGAACTGAAAAACTTGCGATCTTAATCAAGGATGACGCGGGGGCTACGCAAGGTGGGCTATACGCAAAAATTTCTGGGCAGTGGTTATTTGTTGAGTTGCTGGTAGTACCTGAAGTTGCCCGAGGGCAAGGGTTGGGCGCAAAGTTGATGAACAAGGCGGAAGCTCTGGCGCTTGAGAAAGGCTGTCAAGGTATCTGGCTGGACACATTCTCTTTTCAAGCTCCGGACTTTTACCTCCGGCTCGGCTTCAGCATATTTGGAGAACTTAAAGATTACCCGGTCGTTGGATACAACCGGATTTTTATGGAGAAAAGATTTGATCGCCAGAGTCATAACGCTAGTAATACTCAGCCTTGAGGCGATAACAGCAAAAAATAAGGTGTGTTACCCGGGTGCTTGCGCTATTACCGCATAGATAGGATTTTGAATGATGCGGTTCTCTCAACAGACTAAGCGCAATTCAGCCGGCTAAAATGGACATGACCTAACGCTAATAAGAGGTGCGGCTTGAATGACCTAGCCATTCGAAACGCGTTGATCACTGACGCAATTGTGCTGTGCCACGCTGAGCGCGAAACCGCTCGGACGCCTGGGCTGCTGATATCTCGTCCGAGTGAATTCAGCTGTAAATCCTTTGAGGATAAAATCGACGTACTAACTCGTGAGGGTTTGTACGTGGTGGCCGAGCGAAAAGGATTGGTGGTCGGTCATGCGTTACTGGAGCCTTATAGGCTTGAGGCTCTCGCCCACGTATATAGTCTGACTATCGTTGTGCATCCCAACAACAGCGGGCAAGGGGTGGGCCAAGCACTGATGACCGCACTTCTGGAATGGGCCCGAGCCCGGCCCGGCCTACTTAAGATCGAGCTACGCGTGCGTGAAACTAATTCGCGTGCCCGGCGCCTGTACGAAAAATTTGGCTTTGTTGAGGAAGGACGCTTACAAAAGCGAATCCTGCTGCCAGACGGCACTTTGATTGCCGACATCACTATGGCCTGGTTTGCTCCTACTTAAAGTTTCCCAACTAATGTGTGTTGACCGACGCTTACCGTTCTCACACGTTTGCCGACGCAGCGGGCGAGAAATCAGCGATCTAACGCCACATAAGTGGGCTGTGCAATACCGATACAAGGCTTGTCAGAGGCGCAGTCCCATCTCGAATGCACGAATCTCGAACCCCAGTTCTGCATACAAACGAATTGCCGGTGCATTGAAAGCCCAGACGGATAGTCTGATGTCTTTAGCGTCGCGCTCAGCAGCCCATTTTTGAACGTTTTGGACAAGGCCTCGCCCTATGCTCTTCCCCCAATATTTCTCTGCTACACACACAGATCCAATGCGCACGAAGCTCAGCGGCTCCATCAGTGGCCCGGAGCTTGACGATATGCTGGCAGTGATAAAGCCGGCTGCTTGGAGGCCTACATGCGCTATAAAAACAATCTGTGCCGTATTTTCAAAAAACCCCATCCAGTGTGGCAGGTCGCGCGTAGGTTCAGGCGTTGAAGCGGCGTAAATGTCAGGGCGTGCAGCATGGTGAACCGAGTTGAGCAATTGTCCCAACTCACAAATCGTTGGCGCGTCCTTTACTGTGGCTTCTCGATAACTTATGACTTCTTCCATACGTGTAGCCTCCATGTTAATGCGCTCCTGAGAAGTGTCTTTGTCTCATACTAAACAAGCCATTCCAACGGTCGTTCTGATCGATTGCTGGGACGATGTAGGCCAAGCGTGGGCATGAGG
>NZ_JBOICG010000260.1:0-3746 GCF_050739995.1 Pseudomonas sp.
GTTCATAACTGTGGATGCGATGTTCGGCGCGAACTTTTTTCAACAGGTCCAATGCGGGGGTCATGTGGGCTCCAGGCAGGGCAAACTGATGGCCAATTCTAGGCCAAGCCCGTACAAAACGCTCTAGTGCGCCCCTTGAATAACCGTCACGCAGCGCGCCGAGCGTGATCATTCACCAGACCAATAGTTCGAAAATGACCAATGGTTCACTTTCGACCTTTGACAGCCGTCATTCTTGTCTATATTTTTTCGTTTCCGAATACTGTAGGAAATGAACCTACAGCGCTCGAGCAGTAAGCCGTAGGTAAGGATGGGGATCCTTATCACGGTGAAAATCGACGCTCGCCCGTTGCGACGAGACAACAGACAACAACAAAAACAGAGGTTTTCCATGACAACTGCTCTTCAACAGCCTTCACTTTCGAGCCAATGCATGGCCGAGTTCCTGGGGACTGCACTTCTGATTTTCTTCGGTACCGGTTGTGTGGCTGCGCTCAAGGTCGCGGGGGCCAGCTTTGGGTTGTGGGAAATCAGTATCATCTGGGGGGTCGGCGTGAGTATGGCGATCTACCTGAGCGCCGGTATTTCCGGGGCTCATCTCAACCCGGCGGTTAGTATCGCCCTGTGTATTTTTGCCGACTTCGAAAAGCGCAAACTGCCCTTCTATATCCTTTCCCAGATTGCCGGTGCGTTCTGCTCCGCGGCGCTGGTGTATACGCTCTACAGCAACCTGTTTTTCGATTACGAACAAACGCACCACATGGTTCGCGGCTCCCAGGCCAGCCTGGAGCTGGCGTCGGTGTTCTCCACCTACCCCCATGCGTTGCTGAGCACCGCCCAGGCCTTCCTGGTGGAAATGGTCATCACTGCCATCCTGATGGGTGTGATCATGGCCCTCACCGACGATAACAACGGCTTGCCGCGCGGCCCGTTGGCGCCTCTGCTGATCGGCCTGCTGATCGCCGTGATTGGTAGTGCCATGGGCCCGCTGACCGGCTTTGCGATGAACCCGGCGCGTGACTTTGGCCCCAAGCTGATGACCTTTTTCGCCGGTTGGGGTGAAATGGCCTTTACAGGCGGCCGCGATATTCCTTACTTCCTGGTGCCGGTTTTCGCGCCGATCGTCGGCGCATGCCTCGGCGCTGCGGCTTATCGCGGGCTGATTGCCCGCCATTTGCCGAGCGCGGCACCTACTGTTCCTGAAACAACTGACACGGCTGTCAACGGCAAGACGCATATTTCCTGATAGCGCCAGCCTGGCGCCCACTGCCCTTTTCATGGCCCAGGCTGATTACTTATTTCCTTATTTCCGTCCAAGGCAATCGACATGACCGACATTCAGAATAAGAACTACATCATTGCCCTTGATCAGGGCACCACCAGTTCGCGGGCGATCATTTTTGATCGGGACGCCAACGTGGTCTGCACCGCCCAGCGTGAATTCGCTCAGCATTACCCACAAGCCGGCTGGGTCGAGCATGACCCGATGGAAATTTTCGCCACCCAGAGCGCCGTAATGGTCGAGGCCCTGGCCCAAGCCGGGCTGCACCATGACCAGGTGGCCGCCATCGGCATCACCAACCAGCGTGAAACCACCGTGGTGTGGGACAAAATCACCGGCCGCCCGGTCTACAACGCTATCGTCTGGCAGTGCCGCCGCAGCACCGAGATCTGCCAGCAGCTCAAGCGCGACGGTCACGAGCAATACATCAGCGACACCACCGGCCTGGTCACCGACCCGTACTTCTCTGGCACCAAGCTCAAGTGGATCCTCGACAACGTCGAAGGCAGCCGCGAACGCGCCCGCAACGGCGAGCTGCTGTTCGGTACTGTCGACAGCTGGTTGATCTGGAAATTTACCGGTGGCAAGACCCACGTTACCGATTACACCAACGCCTCGCGCACCATGCTCTTCAACATCCACACCCTGGAGTGGGATGCGAAGATGCTGGAGATCCTCGATATCCCGCGTGAGATGTTGCCGGAAGTTAAGTCGTCGTCCGAAATCTATGGCCGCACCAAAAGCGGCATTGCCATCGGCGGTATCGCCGGTGACCAGCAGGCCGCCCTGTTCGGCCAGATGTGTGTCGAAGCCGGCCAAGCCAAGAACACCTACGGCACCGGCTGCTTCCTGCTGATGAACACCGGCGACAAAGCCGTGAAATCCAAGCACGGCATGCTCACCACCATCGCTTGCGGTCCGCGTGGCGAAGTGGCCTACGCCCTGGAAGGCGCCGTGTTCAACGGCGGCTCCACCGTGCAATGGCTGCGTGATGAGCTGAAAATCATCAACGACGCCCACGACACCGAATACTTCGCCGGCAAGGTAAAGGACAGCAACGGTGTGTACCTGGTGCCAGCCTTCACCGGCCTGGGCGCGCCGTATTGGGACCCCTACGCCCGTGGCGCGTTGTTCGGCCTGACCCGTGGCGTACGCGTGGATCACATTATCCGTGCGGCCCTGGAGTCGATTGCCTACCAGACTCGCGACGTTCTCGACGCCATGCAGCAGGACTCGGGCGAACGCCTCAAGGCCCTGCGCGTAGACGGCGGCGCCGTGGCCAACAACTTCCTGATGCAGTTCCAGGCCGACATCCTTGGCACTCAGGTCGAGCGCCCGCAAATGCGCGAAACCACAGCCCTCGGTGCCGCTTACCTGGCTGGCTTGGCCTGTGGCTTCTGGGGCAGCCTGGACGAACTGCGCGGCAAAGCAGTGATCGAGCGCGAATTCGAACCTCAACTCGATGAAGCCGCCAAAGAGAAGCTGTACGCCGGCTGGCAAAAAGCGGTCAGCCGCACCCGCGACTGGGAGCCCCACGAAGGCGCTGAATAAGCCAACGTCCGGTTGTAACTGGCGGGGAGCCGCTTGCTGCGTCATCATGGGCCACTTTTGTATGGCAGCCCAAAGGACGCCCCATGAATCTGCCTCCCCGCCAACAACAAATCCTCGAACTGGTCCGCGAACGCGGCTACGTGAGTATCGAGGAAATGGCGCAGCTGTTCGTTGTCACCCCGCAAACCATCCGCCGCGATATCAACCAGCTGGCGGACGCCAATCTGCTGCGTCGCTACCACGGCGGCGCGGCCTATGACTCCAGTGTCGAGAACACCGCGTACGCCATGCGTGCCGACCAGATGCGCGATGAGAAACAACGCATCGGCGAAGCCATCGCCGCGCAAATCCCTGATCATGCCTCGCTGTTCATCAATATCGGTACGACCACTGAGTCCATCGCCCGTGCTCTGCTCAATCACAACCATCTGAAAATCATCACCAACAACCTCAACGTCGCCACCATGCTCAGTGCCAAGGACGACTTCGATGTGTTGCTGACCGGTGGCAATGTGCGCCGGGATGGCGGTGTGGTGGGTCAGGCCAGTGTCGACTTCATTAATCAGTTCAAGGTCGACTTTGCCTTGGTGGGCATCAGCGGCATTGACGAAGACGGCAGCCTGTTGGATTTCGATTATCAGGAAGTACGGGTTTCCCAGGCGATCATCGCCAATGCGCGCCAAGTGATCCTGGCGGCGGACTCCAGCAAATTCGGACGCAATGCCATGATTCGCCTGGGTCCGATCAGCCTGGTGGATTGTTTGGTGACCGATCAGCAGCCGGTGCCGGCGCTGGTGCAGTTGCTCAATCAGCACAAAGTTCGTCTAGAAGTCGTCTGAAGACTGCAAATAACTCTGTAGTGAGCGGGCTTGCCCCGCGCGGCGGAGTGTCAGCCAAGAATGAGGCGCCTGAC
>NZ_JBOICG010000261.1:0-11694 GCF_050739995.1 Pseudomonas sp.
TTGGCCAGGGCAGCGGCCATCATGATGTTCTCGGTGCCGGTCACGCTGACGGTATCGAAGAAGAAGTTCGCACCGCGCAAACCACCTTCCGGCGCCTTGGCCTTGATGTAGCCGCCTTCGACGTCGATGGTCGCGCCCATGGCTTCCAGGCCACGGATATGCAGGTCGACCGGACGCGAACCAATGGCACAACCGCCAGGCAGAGCGACTTCGGCTTCGCCGAAACGAGCAACCATCGGGCCCAGAACCAGGATCGACGCACGCATGGTTTTCACCAGCTCGTACGGAGCGACCAGGGTCTTGATGGTGCGCGGGTCGATTTCGACTGACAGTTTCTCGTCGATGACCGGCTCGATCCCCATGCGACCGAACAGTTCGATCATGGTGGTGATGTCGTGCAGGTGCGGCAGGTTGGCCACGGTCACCGGCCCATCACACAGCAGGGTCGCTGCCAGGATCGGCAAGGCAGAGTTTTTCGCACCGGAAATGCGGATTTCGCCATCAAGGCGGGCACCACCGGTAATAATCAATTTATCCATAAGAATCTCGACGCCTTGGGGGCTCAGGTGCGCTCGGACCAAGCCGCGCGGCTGAAAAATTTCATAGTGACCGCGTGGATGCTGCCATCGGTGATCCACGGGTTCAAATGGGCATAGATCTGCTGTTGACGCTTGACCGGGCTCAATGCCGCCAGTTCATCGCTAATCACGTTCAGCTGGAAATTGCAGCCTTCGCCTTCAACTTCTACGATCGTTTCCGGCAGCTTTCCTTCAAGGAAGCTCTTAACTTCTAGGGCCTGCATGCTCAACCTCTATCGGCGCCCAGTGCGCACGGGTCGCACATCATACAAAAAAGCCCCGCGCCTGCGAACCCCGCATAGCAGGACTCTGACGGGGGGCTTTCTTGATAATGGGTATTAAGGATGCGCCAACAGCTCAGTCAGGCCAGAGACCTGGGCAATTTCACGCATATCTTCGGGCAACGCACGAATGCTCACGGTCTTCTTGACCGCCGCCGCATCACGCATGAAGCACAGCAACAACGACAAACCGACGCTGCTGGACTTGGTTACAGCCGAACAATCCAGCACCAGCGCGGGCGCGGTACTGGCCTTGATCAGCGCCTGGCCCTGCTTGCGCAGGTCAGGCCCGGTGCGGTAATCCAGCACGCCGCTGAGCAGCAGCTCGCCGGCATCGCCAAGACGAACAGCCGACTCGGTCATTGCGCAGACTTCCCGGCTTCTTTATCGGACGTTTCCTTGGCCTTGGCGACTTCACCGGCCCAACCATTGATGGTTTTGTCCAGATCGTTGCCATTGCGCTGCATCGCATCGGCGAACTGATCACGGAACAGCTTGCCGATGTTGATACCGTTAATGATCACGTTACGCAGCTTCCACTCGCCGTTGACCTTCTCCAGCGTGTATTGCACAGGGTAGACGGCGCCGTTGTTACCTTTGACGGTCATGCCCACGCTAGTGCGGTCGCCGGACTCATCCTTTGGCGCATCGACGGTAATGCCCTGGTTGTTGTACTCCAGCAGAGCGTTGCCATAGAACTGGAACAGGCCCTTCTTGAAGTTTTCCTGGAAGGTCAGCATCTGCGCCGGCGTCGCCTTGCGCGAATATTTGACCGTCATGATGCTTTTGGAAATGCCTTCAGCATCAACCACGGGCCCGACAATGGTGTTCAGGGCATCGTAAAACCTGCTTGGGTCTTGCTTGTACTGCTCTTTGTTGGCCTTCAAGTCAGCCAGCATCCTGCTGGTCGTGTCCTGCACCAAATCGTGCGCAGAACCCGCCGCGTTGGCCATCAACGGCAGCGCTGCAAGCAGTACCAGCAGGCCACGTCGCAAGGTAGAGATCATGAACAGATTCCTCATTTGGCGTCTTTATTGACCGTATTGAGCAGGAACTTACCGATCAGGTCCTCAAGCACCAACGACGACTGTGTGTCGTGGATGGTCGAACCGTCCTTGAGCAGGGCTGTTTCCCCACCCACGCTGACACCGATGTACTTCTCGCCCAGCAGCCCCGCAGTGAGGATAGATGCCGTGGAGTCAGTTGGCAGATTATCTACCTTCTTGTCCACTTGCATGGTCACTCGACCAGTGAAGCTGTCGCGATCCAGATCGATTGCCGTGACCTTGCCGATGGTTACACCGGCCATGGTCACTTTAGCTCTGACCGTCAGACCGGCGATATTGTCGAAGTACGCGTAAAGTTTATAAGTATCGGCGGTGGGGCTGGCCGAAAGGCCACTGACTCGCAGCGCCAGTAACAGTAAAGCCAGGATGCCAGCCAGCAAGAAAAGGCCGACACCGATTTCCACAGTGCGGTTTTGCATCAGAAATCTCCAAACATCAAGGCGGTCAAAATGAAGTCAAGGCCCAGTACCGCCAACGAGGCGTACACAACGGTCTTGGTGGTGGCGCGACTGATCCCTTCTGAGGTGGGCTCACAGTCGTAGCCTTGGAATACGGCGATCCAGGTCACTACAAAGGCGAAAACAACGCTTTTTATGATGCCGTTGAGCACGTCACCACTGAAGGTCACGCTGTTCTGCATGTTGGCCCAGTAGGAGCCGTCATAGACTCCCAGCCAGTCCACCGCCACCCACGAACCACCCCAGATACCCACTACGCTGAAAATCATCGCCAGCAGCGGCAGGGAAATGAAGCCGGCCCACAGGCGCGGGGCAACAATGTACTTGAGCGGGTCCACGCCGATCATTTCCAGGCTGGACAATTGCTCGGTGGACTTCATGTTGCCGATCTCGGCGGTCAACGCCGAACCGGCACGCCCCGCGAACAACAAGGCCGTGACCACCGGGCCGAGTTCACGCAACAACGTCAGGGCGACCATCTGCCCTACCGCCTGCTCCGAACCGTAGCTGGAAAGAATATTGAAGCCCTGCAATGCCAGCACCATGCCGATAAACACGCCGGAGACGACGATGATCACCAGGGACATCACGCCGACCGCGTGTAGCTGCTTGACCAGCAACCCAAAGCCGCCGCCAATGCCGCCACGGCCGAGCAAGGCGTGAAACAGGAAAATAGTCGAACGACCCAGCACTTCGACAATGTCGATGCCTGAGCGGCCGAAAAGGCGAACCTTCTCGATAAGAGATGTCTTGCGCATCAGCGCTTCCCCAGAAGATCTGAGCGGTAGTCCGCTGCCGGAAAGTGAAAAGGCACCGGGCCATCGGGGTCGCCGGTCATGAACTGGCGAATACGCGGGTTATCGGCATTCATCAACTCTTCCGGCGTACCCTGCCCCAGCACCTGACCATCACCCACTACATAGAGGTAGTCGGCGATACTCGCGGTTTCGGCCAAATCATGGGACACCACGATACTGGTGATCCCCAGCGCATCATTGAGCAGGCGGATCAGACGCACCAGCACGCCCATGGCGATAGGGTCCTGACCGACGAAAGGCTCGTCATACATGAGGATTTGTGGGTCGAGAGCGATAGCCCGCGCAAGGGCAACACGACGCTTCATGCCGCCGGACAACTCGTCGGGCATCAGGTCGATGGCACCGCGAAGGCCGACGGCCTGCAGTTTCAACAACACAATGTCACGAATCATCTCGTCGGACAGTTGGGTATGCACCCGCAGCGGGAAGGCTACGTTTTCGAAAACGTCGAGGTCGGTGAACAGCGCACCGCTCTGGAACAGCACACCCATGTGCTTGCGCGCATCGAACAGATCGCTGCGCGACAGCGTCGGCAGGTTCTGGCCGTTGACCCACACTTCGCCAGCGCTGGGGCGCAACTGCATGCCCATCAGGCGCAGCAGGGTGGTCTTGCCACAACCGGAAGGCCCCATGATGCCCGTGACCTTGCCGCGGGGAATGCGAATATCGACGTTATTGAAGATGCTGCGCGTCCCGCGCTTGAAGGTAAGACCCTTCAGCTCGACCGCGTAGGCGTTATCGGCACTCATCTAATCTCCTTGGGATGCAGCCTTTCACTCAGACACCATGATTGCGACTTTCGTTAGCAACGCCTGCGCAATAATTATCCACATGGGCTGGGCGGACCGAACTGGCGGCGAACTATATCACTGCTGGTACAGAGCGCCCAAGGCCGGAACAGCCCTCGTTCAGATTCACGACAGGGAAAAAGCGTTGCTGAGCATGAATCTCAAGCCTTCAGCGAATAAAGCCTGACGAACTTGCGTGAGGGAATTGATCATTACCGCTATAATCGCCGACTTTTCGTCAGGCTATACGATTTCAGACATGAGCCAATCCAGCGATCTCATTCAATCCGCACAACGCACCATCCGCCTCGAACTGGAAGCCGTAGAGGGCTTACTGGCCCATATCGACGCGGATTTCGTACGCGCCTGCGAGATGATTCTGGCTAGTAAAGGCCGCGTTGTCGTGGTCGGCATGGGCAAATCCGGCCATGTCGGCAACAAGATTGCCGCCACTCTGGCAAGCACCGGCACCACGGCTTTTTTCGTACACCCGGCCGAAGCC
Source organism: Pseudomonas sp. (assembly GCF_050739995.1). Lineage (GTDB taxonomy): Bacteria > Pseudomonadota > Gammaproteobacteria > Pseudomonadales > Pseudomonadaceae > Aquipseudomonas. The sequence continues at coordinate 4,493 of NZ_JBOICG010000261.1, forward strand.
AGCCATGGCGACATGGGCATGATCACCAAGGATGACATCATCCTGGCGCTGTCGAACTCCGGCACCACCAACGAAATCGTGACCTTGCTGCCGCTGATCAAGCGCCTGGGCATCAAGATGATCAGCCTCACCGGCAACCCGGAATCGACGCTGGCCAAGGCTGCCGAAGTCAATTTGAACGTGCATGTGGCCCACGAAGCGTGCCCACTGAACCTGGCACCCACCTCTTCCACCACCGCCGCCCTGGTCATGGGCGATGCCTTGGCTGTGGCCTTGTTGGAAGCTCGCGGTTTTACCGCTGAAGACTTCGCGTTTTCCCACCCGGGCGGTGCCCTCGGTCGTCGCTTGTTGCTGAAAGTGGAAAACGTGATGCATGCCGGCGATGAACTGCCCCATGTCCAGCGCGGCACGCTACTCAAGGACGCGCTGATGGAAATGACCCGCAAGGGCCTGGGCATGACCGTAATCCTGGAGACCGATGGACGCCTGGCCGGAGTCTTCACAGACGGCGACCTGCGCCGCACCCTGGACCGCACCATCGATATCCACACCGCGACCATCGATGCGGTGATGACGCCCCACGGCAAGACAGCTCGCCCTGAGATGCTGGCGGCCGAAGCCTTGAAGATCATGGAAGACCACAAGATCGGCGCACTGGTGGTTGTCGATAGCCACGATCGCCCGATTGGCGCATTGAACATGCACGACTTACTGCGTGCGGGAGTGATGTAAATGACCGACGGCCTGTTGCAACGCGGTAAAAACATCAAATTGGCAATTTTCGACGTTGACGGCGTGCTGACCGACGGTCGCCTGTATTTCCTCGAAGATGGCAGCGAATTCAAGACCTTCAACACACTCGACGGCCAGGGCATCAAAATGTTGATGGCGGCGGGTGTGCAAACGGCGATTATCAGCGGTCGAAAGACACCGGTGGTGGAACGCCGCGCACAAAACCTGGGTATTCCTCACCTGTATCAGGGCCGCGAGGATAAACTAGTGGTTCTGGACGAGCTTCTTGGCCAACTGAACCTAAGCTATGAGCAGGTCGCCTACCTGGGCGATGACCTGCCCGACCTGCCGGTCATTCGCCGGGTGGGCCTGGGCATGGCCGTCGCGAACGCCGCAGCTTTTGTGCGTGAACACGCCCATGGCATAACCACCGCCCGTGGCGGTGAAGGTGCCGCCCGCGAGTTCTGCGAATTGATCCTGCGCGCCCAGGGCAGCCTTGAAGCGGCCCACGCCGCCTACCTATAGAGCGTTTTATGCTGAGCAAAAAGATTCGCAACTTCCTGTTATTCGGGGTCATCGCCGCGATCTTCCTCGCGGTGGGCTACTGGAATATCAGCCCGGAGCGCTTTCTCGACAAACCTGTCGTGCAGGTTGACGAAGGCGTCATCGACTATTACGCCACCAATGCCTACAGCGTGCAGTTTCTACCTGATGGCAAGGTGCAGTACGAGATGACGGCCGACAAGGTCGAACATTTGAAGGCCTCCGAGGTCACCTTGCTGACCAACCCGGACATGAACCTGTATCGGGGTACCGAGTTCCCATGGCATGTCACCAGCCTGCGTGGCGAAGTCAATCCCGATGGCACCCAGGTAGAACTGATTGACTCGGTACGCGTTGCGCGCACCGACGAGCAGAAGCGCGACACCATTATTACCAGCAGTCGCATGACCGTATTCCCACAACAGCAATATGCGCAGACCGAGCAAGACGTTAGAATCGACGGTGCTGGCGGTGTATCGACTGGCAAGGGAATGAAAGCGTATTTGAAAGAAAGCAGGATACACCTGCTATCGAACGTAAGAGGACAGTATGAGGCTCGTTAAAACCCTCCCTATTTTGCTCGGTCTGGGCGCAGCACTGGGAAGCGTGAGCGCCTGGGCTCTGCCGAACGATAGCCAGCAACCGATCCATATTCAGGCCAACGATGCCCAATTGGACGATAAGAAAGGCATTGCGACCTACACAGGTGATGTCATCATCACCCAAGGTTCGATGAAGATCACCGGCAATACGGTAACCCTGACGCGCACCCCGGCTGGCGACATTGACGTGGTGACTTCGGTGGGCAACCTGGCTTACTTCGAGCAGAAACAAGCCGCCGCCGACCCAGGACCGATGAAGGGTTACGGCAAGACCATCCAGTACCATGCCCAGCAAAACCGCATCATCTTGATCGACCAGGCCAAGGTGATCAGCACCGACGGCAACTCCACGGAAGGTGAAAAAATCACCTATGACACCGTGAAGCAGATCGCTAACGCCGGTCGCGCCAATGGCAACAAGGTCACCGCACCTCGCCCGCGTGTCGACATGGTTATCCAGCCGAAGAAGAAGGCCGAGTAATGGCGACCCTGAAAGCCCAGCATCTGGCCAAGGCCTATAAAAGCCGTCAGGTCGTGCGCGACGTCAGCCTGTCGATCGACAGCGGCCAGATCGTCGGTTTGCTCGGCCCCAACGGTGCCGGCAAGACCACCTGCTTCTATATGATCGTCGGCCTGGTCCAGGCGGATCAGGGTCGTGTATTGATCGACGACCTCGACGTCAGCCACCAGCCTATGCACGGTCGTGCGCGGGCTGGTATCGGCTATCTTCCCCAAGAAGCATCGATCTTCCGCAAATTGTCGGTGGCCGACAACATCATGGCGATCCTCGAGACCCGCAAGGAGCTCGACCGTGATGGCCGCCGCAAGGAGCTGGAAAGCCTGCTGCAAGAGTTCCATATCAACCACATTCGCGACAACCTCGGCATGAGTTTGTCCGGTGGTGAGCGTCGCCGGGTGGAAATCGCCCGCGCCCTGGCCACCGCGCCGAAGTTCATCCTGCTGGATGAACCCTTTGCTGGCGTCGACCCGATTTCGGTTGGCGACATCAAGCAGATCATCCATCATCTCAAGGCCAAGGGCATCGGCGTGCTGATCACCGATCACAACGTTCGCGAGACCCTCGATATCTGTGAAACTGCCTATATCGTCAACGATGGCCAACTGATCGCCGAAGGCGACGCCGAGACCATCCTGGCCAACGAACTGGTCAAGGAAGTGTACCTGGGCCACGAGTTCCGCCTGTAAGCACCGAGATGTCACGGCTGTTTGCCAAAGCGCGCGGGAGTCAATAAAAACCTCAGGTTTTTTATTGTTACCGCGCTCTAGGCAAAGCCCCCGATATCAGGCATATAATTTGCTTATGTTTGGCGCTCACGCGCTCTGTCGTGGATGGCGCAATGCGCCGGCGAATAAGGTGTTAAGCCCCTGCCATGAAACCATCGCTAGTCCTGAGAATGGGCCAGCAGCTGACGATGACACCGCAGCTGCAACAGGCCATCCGCCTGCTCCAATTGTCGACCCTGGACCTGCAACAGGAAATCCAGGAGGCCCTGGAGTCGAACCCGATGCTCGAACGCCAGGAAGAAGGCGACGACTTCGATAATGCAGACCCGCTGGCCGACAACATCGAGCAAAAACCCAATTCCGACGTGCAGGAACCCTCCTACCAGGAAACCGCCCCTACGGTGGACAACCTTGAGGACGGCGAATGGAACGAACGCATTCCCAACGAACTTCCCGTGGATACCGCCTGGGAAGACGTCTACCAGACCAGCGCCAGCAGCCTGCCCAGCAATGACGATGACGAGTGGGACTTCACCACCCGCACGTCCGCCGGCGAGAGCCTGCAAAGCCATTTGTTGTGGCAGTTGAACTTGGCGCCGATGTCCGACACCGACCGCTTGATCGCCGTCACGCTGATCGATTGCATCAACAACCAGGGCTACCTGGACGAAACTCTTGAGGAAATCCTCGAAGCGTTCGACCCCGAGCTGGATATCGAGCTGGATGAAATCGAGGCAGTTCTGCACCGCATCCAGCAGTTCGAGCCCGCCGGCATCGGCGCCCGCACCCTCGGCGAATGCCTGCTGCTGCAACTGCGCCAGTTGCCTGCCAAGACCCCTTGGCTCGCTGAAGCCCAGCGCCTGGTTACCGACTACATCGACCTGCTCGGCAGCCGAGACTACAGCCAACTGATGCGCCGCATGAAGCTCAAGGAAGATGACCTGCGCCATGTGATCGAACTGGTGCAGAGCCTCAACCCGCGCCCCGGCTCACAGATCGAGTCCAGTGAAGCCGAGTATGTCGTTCCCGATGTGATCGTCCGCAAAGACAACGAACGCTGGCTCGTCGAGTTGAACCAAGAGTCGGTGCCGCGCCTGCGCGTCAACCCGCAATATGCCGGTTTTGTACGCCGCGCCGACACCAGCGCCGACAACACCTTCATGCGTAACCAGTTGCAGGAAGCGCGGTGGTTCATCAAGAGCCTACAAAGCCGCAACGAAACCCTGATGAAGGTGGCCACCCAGATCGTCGAGCACCAGCGCGGCTTCCTGGAGTATGGCGACGAAGCGATGAAACCGCTTGTTCTGCACGATATCGCCGAAGCGGTGGGCATGCACGAATCGACGATCTCCCGGGTGACCACGCAAAAATTCATGCATACCCCACGGGGTATTTATGAGTTGAAATACTTTTTCTCCAGCCACGTCAGTACCTCCGAAGGCGGCGAATGCTCGTCCACGGCAATCCGCGCGATCATCAAAAAACTGGTTGCCGCGGAAAATCAGAAAAAGCCATTGAGTGACAGTAAGATCGCTGGTTTACTGGAGGCACAAGGCATTCAGGTCGCCCGTCGAACCGTCGCCAAGTACCGCGAGTCCCTCGGGATCGCGCCTTCCAGCGAGCGTAAGCGTTTGATGTGACGGGCGGGCCAAAGCGTTCCAGTGGCAGGCACCTTTGCCTGCCGCTTTATGCACTGGCAACGAAGGAGAAGCTGTATGCAAGTCAACATCAGTGGACACCAGCTGGAAGTCACCAAGCCCCTGCGTGAATACACCGAAAGCAAGCTGAACAAGCTTGCGGGGCATTTTGACAAGATCACCAACGTGCAGGTCATCATGGAGGTCGATAAGCTCAAGCAGAAAATCGAGGCCACCCTGCACGTACCGAATGCCAAGCTCGTCGCCAATGCGGAACATGAAGACATGTACGCGGCGATCGACTCGCTCTACGACAAGCTGGACCGCCAACTCATAAAGCATAAGGAAAAGAATCTGCACCTGATGCAAGGTACAGGTCGTTAACTCTCCCCCCATGATCCGACTTGAAACCATCCTGACCCCCGGCCGTTCCCTCGTGAACGTGCCGGGTGGCAGCAAGAAGAAAGCCCTCGAACAAATTGCCAACCTGATCGCACGCGAAGTGCCGGATCTGGAGATGCAAGATGTCTTCGACGCGCTGATCGCCCGTGAAAAACTTGGCTCCACCGGTTTTGGCAACGGCATCGCCATTCCTCACTGCCGACTCAAGGGCTGCGAAACACCCGTCAGCGCCCTGCTGCACCTGGAAGCTCCCATCGATTTCGACGCCATCGACGGCGCCCCGGTCGACCTGCTGTTCGTTCTGCTGGTCCCGCAAGCCGCCACCGATGCGCACCTGGAACTGCTTCGGCAGATCGCCAGCATGCTCGACCGCAAGGAAGTACGCGACAAACTGCGCAGTGCCAGCAGCAATGAGGCGCTCTATCAGGTTGTCCTGGATGAACAAAACGGGCAGTAATCATGCGTTTGATCATCGTCAGCGGCCGTTCCGGCTCAGGTAAAAGCACTGCCCTCAACGTACTTGAGGACAACGGTTTCTATTGCATCGACAACCTGCCCGCCGGCCTGCTGCCTGAATTGGCGGAACGAGCGTTGATCCACACCGAACTGGCGCAGCCGTTGGTGGCCGTATCGATTGATGCGCGTAACCTGCCAAGCCATCTCTCGCGGTTCCCGGAACTGCTGGAGGAAGTGCGGGCCAAGCATATTCATTGCGATGTGTTGTACCTGGATGCCGACGAAGAAACGCTGCTCAAGCGCTTCTCCGAAACCCGTCGACGTCACCCTCTGAGCAGCGCCCATCGCTCCTTGGCAGAAGCCATCGAGGACGAGACCTCGTTGTTGGGGCCGATCATCGACCTGGCCGACCTCAAGATCAATACCACCGACCTCAACCTGTACCAACTGCGCGATGCCATCAAGCTACGCCTGCTGAATCAACCGGAACCAGGTACGGCATTTCTTGTGGAGTCCTTTGGCTTCAAGCGCGGGATGCCGGTAGATGCGGATCTGGTGTTTGATGTGCGTTGCCTGCCCAACCCATACTGGAAACCAGAGCTGCGTGATCAGTCCGGGCTGGATCAGCCTGTGGCGGAATACCTTGCCGCACAGCCGGATGTGGAAGAGATGTTCCAGGACATTTCCAGCTACCTGCTCAAATGGTTGCCGCGCTTCGCCGCGAGCAATCGGGCCTATGTCACGATTGCCATTGGTTGCACCGGAGGCCACCACCGTTCCGTCTATCTAACCGAACGCCTGGGCCAGGTTTTGCAACAAACCCTCAAGAACGTCCAGGTCCGCCACCGCGACCTTAGCTGAAAGGAACACCCCCGCGATGCCCGCTCTGGAAATTGAAATCATCAACAAGCTGGGCTTGCATGCCCGGGCCTCCGCCAAGTTCGTCGGCGTTGCCGGGCAGTTCCCCTGCCAGATTCGCGCCGGGCGCACCCCCGAGTCCATGGTCGATGGTAAAAGCATCATGGCCATGATGATGTTGGCTGCCGGCAAGGGCACCAAGATTCACTTGAAGACTGAAGGCGAGCAGGAACAGGAAGCGATGGATGCCTTGGTGAAACTGATCAACAATTTCTTTGATGAGGGTGAGTAAACCTACCCTTTAAGAACGGCGTGAAGCTGCAACGGCTTCACCCCAACGCAGTATCCATGACCATCATCAGGCAAAAACCGATGCACAGCCCCAGGCTGGCAAGCTTTTCGTGACCATTGCGCCGCGACTCGGGGATCACTTCATGCGTCACCACCAGCAACATCGCCCCCGCAGCCAGGGCCAACCCTAAGGGCAGTAGCACTTCGGCAAGACTCACCAACCAGGCACAGAGCACCGCAAATACCGGCTCCACCAAGCCTGACGCCGCTCCGATCAAGAACGCCCTGACCCGCGACATTCCAGCCCCCGCCAGTACGAGTGCAATCACCAGCCCTTCAGGCACGTCCTGCAGAGCTATGCCCATGGCCAGGCTGTCGGCATCTGGCATACCGCCGCCTGCGGAGACGCCCACCGCCATGCCTTCCGGAATATTGT